>NZ_JBEZKJ010000037.1:0-78811 GCF_040651675.1 Streptomyces sp. NPDC048415
GCCGGCGTGATGTCCGAGCAGCCCGCGGCACTCCAACTGCGCCTGCTGCAGACGGTGGTGGCGGTCGCGGCGGAGAAGAACTCGACCCTCGTCCTCCCCTTCCCGGTGGAGCTGCTGCGCTTCCTGGAGCGGGCGCAGCCCCAGCAAGGACCGCAGGCGCCCGACCAACTACCGCAGGCGGTCGAGAAGACTCCAGGACCGGCGCCCGTCGAGCGGGCCGAGCCACCGGAGGTCGAGGAAGCCGTGCCGCAGGAGGCCGAGGAGACTCCAGGACCGGCGCCGGTCGAGCGGGCCGAGCCACCGGAGGTACAGGAGGCCGCGCCGGCGGAGGCCGAGGAGGCCCTGCCACCGACGGTCGAGGGGACCCGGCCACCGACGGTCGAGTCAGCCGTGCCACGTCCGCCCGTGCCACCGACGGTCGAGCCGGCCGTGCCACGGGCGGACGAGCGGCCGACGCCTCCGCTGCCCATGAGTCCAGGAGCGACGGGTGACACGTACTGCGTGGGCGACACGCTGGCTCCGCCGTCGCCGCGCGAGCGTACGGGTCAGGACGGAGACGGCGGGTGAGTCCGCCGCCAGGGGTGCGACGATGTCGACCCACGGGTCGCGGATCGGGCGGATCGGGCGGTACGTGGCGGTGCGGTCCCGCAGCACGCGGCACCAGGGCTGCGACGGAGTCGATGACGATGAGGTCGAGCGCTCGATGAAGCAGATCGGCCGGGCCTCGGAGCCGCCACCGCCCCGCCCGCGCAGCGCCCTCCCCGCCCCGCCCGCGCAGGGTGCCGCCGCCGGCGAAACCGAGGCCGACCCTGACGACGGGGATGACGGTGACGCCTTCACGGGTGACCACCCTGCCGAAGTCGGCGCTGACGGACACCCGCCCGCCGAGCACCTCCAGCTGACGGTGCCTATCAGGCGCCGTAGCGCGTAGTCGGCATGATCCGCCGGACAGGCCCTAATTCCCTCGCCCGCCGGAACACCCCCTGCTACGGTGACGACCATGAAGCGTGCCGCTGTGTACACGACGACGTCGGAGAGTGTCCCGGCGCGCTGACTGCTGACTCAAGTCCGAAGCCCCGGGGCGAGTGCCCCGGGGCTTCGCCGTACGGTCACTCGCCCTTTCCCCCAGCGAAGCGAGGAGACCGTCATGACCACCCCGCACGACCACCGCCGACTCGGCCGTGAACTGGACCTGTTCGACACCGATCCCCTGATGGGCGCGGGGCTGCCGTACTGGCTGCCCGACGGCGCCGCCGTTCGCCACGCGCTGGAGGACTACGTCCGTGAGGCCGAGCGGCGGGCGGGCTATCAGCACGTGCACTCACCGGTGTTGGGCAAACGGGAGCTGTACGAGATCTCCGGGCACTGGTCGCACTACAGCGAGGACATGTTCCCGCCGATGGAACTCGGTGGCGAGCAGGTGGTGTTGCGCCCGAGCCTGTGTCCCCACCACGCCCTCATCTACCGCTCCCGCTCCCACAGTTATCGCGAACTGCCGTTTCGGATGGCCGAGTTGGGCGGCATGTTCCGCTCCGAGCTGTCCGGCGTTCTCGGCGGGCTCACCCGCGTGCGCGCCATCCAGCTCAATGACGCGCACATCTTCTGCACCGTGGACCAGGTCGCCGAAGAGGCTTACGCGGCACTGGAGTTGATCCGCCGGGCATACGACGCGATGGGTATCCGCGCGGCCCGTTTCCGGCTCTCGCTGCCCGGCGCGGGCGGGAAGTACGTCGCGGCCCCCGAGCTGTGGCGACGCTCGACCGGGCTGCTCCGTGAGGTCCTCGACCGTTCCGGGGTGGCGTACGACGCCGTGGCGGGCGAGGCCGCGTTCTACGGACCCAAGATCGACGTCCAGATCGCCGACCCGGCCGGCCGGGAGTCCACCCTGTCCACCGTGCAGGTCGACTTCCACCAGCCCGAACGGTTCGACCTGCGCTACGTCGGCGCCGACGGGGCGAAGCACCGGCCGGTCATGGTCCACCGCAGCGTCATCGGCAGCCTGGAGCGGGCCGTCGCCCACCTCATCGAGGCGCACGGCGGCGCCTTTCCGCCCTGGCTCGCCCCCGTCCAGCTGGTGGCCCTGCCCGTCTCCGACGCCGAGGTCGAACAGGCCGAGGGGCTCGTACGGCGCTGCCTCGACCAGGGCCTGAGGGCACGGCTCGCCGGCCCGGAGCAGGGCACCCTGAGCGCCCGTGTCCGCGCCGCCCGCCTGGTCCCGTACCAGGCGGTGATCGGCGCCAGAGAGGCGGCCGCCGACCTGGTCGCCGTGCGCCTGCGCGACGGCCGCCACCTCGACCCGGGGCCCACCGAGGAGGCGCTGCGCCGCATCGCATCGCTCATCCACGCGCACAGCACCGACCTGATCGGCCGGTAGCGGCCCCCGGTCTCCCGTCGCACCATCGAGGGACACGGCCGGAAGGGGTACACGGTGGCCAAGAAGGGCGACGGGGGACGAGGCGGCAGCCAGAAGAAGGGCGAGGCGCCCGCACGGCTGCGGGAAGTGTTGCGCGTCCCGGGCGGCTCGGGTGTCGACCTCTCCTCCTACGACGCGAAGGCCACGCCCGCCGGTCCGCGCGACAAGGCCGCCGGTCTTGCCGCCACCGCCCACATGGGCGAACACCTCGCCGACCTGCAGGAACGCCTGTGGGCCGCGAGCACGGCGGGTGACCGCCGCCGCGTCCTCCTGGTCCTCCAAGGCATGGACACCAGCGGCAAGGGCGGCACGGTCAAGCACGTCATCGGGCTGTTCAATCCTTCGGGCTGCCGCATCACGGCCTTCAAGGCGCCGACCCACGAGGAGCGGCAGCACTCCTTCCTCTGGCGGATCAGTCGGGCACTGCCCGAGCCAGGCGAGATCGGCATCTTCGACCGTTCGCACTACGAGGACGTCCTGGTCGCCCGTGTCCGCGCACTGGCCCCGCGCAAGGAGATCGCCCGCCGCTACGGCAAGATCAACCGCTTCGAGAAGTCCCTCGCCGACGACGGCGTCACCGTCGTGAAGGTCTTCCTGCACATCTCGTACGACCAGCAGCGCCGCCGCCTCCTCAAACGCCTCGACAACGCCGACAAGCACTGGAAATTCAACCCCGGCGACATCGAGGACCGCGCGCTGTGGCCCGCGTACCAGAAGGCGTACCAGATCGCCCTTGACCGCTGTTCCACACCTGAGGCGCCATGGTTCCTGATCCCGGCCGACCGCAAGTGGTACCGGAACTGGGCGGTCAGCAAGCTGCTCCTGGAGCACCTTGAGGCGCTCGATCCGCGCTATCCGAAGGCCGAGTTCGACGTGGAGGAGAGCCGCGCGCGCCTACTGCAGGGCTCCTGACCCGCAGATATATAAGCCCTCCGCAGAGAGCGCGACTTTCCTGGAGCGGGATGAAGGGCTCCGGGATCGGTGGAGGCTCCAGGCGCAGGACGGCCCGATCGCCGCGGTGACGGCTGAGCTGCCGACGGCGGTGAGGGTTCTCGTCGAGCTGTCGGGTCGGCAATCCAGGGCGTGACCGAACGAGCAGCCGGTCGACTTCAGTGAATCCGAGGGAGTCCTAGACCCTCCTCCCCACCGCTCTTGACCGCGCCTGTCACGGGTTGATCGGTTCGCGCATCGGGGTAGTGAGCGTGCATGGATGAGATCCTGGTCGAAGAGGACTTCGCGCATATTGACGGCCGCGACATGAACGTCATCCTCGACCTCCTCGACGAGCTGAACCTCAAAGCCGAGCCCACCGCACCACGCAGCAGCGGCAGGGACCGCCGTTGGGAGCTGACCATGTACTGGCAGCCGGCGGGATCAATCCCGGAGAGTACCGAGGCGGGACTACCCCACACGGTCGCCAAGATCAGGGACCACTTCGTCAGCGCCGGGAAGCGCCCGCCATCGAGGGTCGCCGTCTACGGTCGGGATGGATTGGCGCTCTGGACCTTCCAACTGGACGCCCCGTAGGCGATCGGTCATGGGACGGAGTGTTCCCCGTGCGGATAAGTGCGGGCTGGGACCGGATCTCCCCTCACTGGACACCCGTCGAACTCGTCCGCTGACCCGACGTGACGACCGACGCGGCGTAGTTGCGGCGGGTGCCGTGCGGGCGTTAGCTGGAAGTGTCCGGCGGTGAAGCGAGAGCGCCCGGGGCCGTGGGCACAGACCCGTCGGCTCGCGCCTCCTTGTGTGCCCCGGTAACGGCCCGTCCGCCGCCGTCATCCGACGATTGACGCGGAGGTGACCCAGGTGAAAGCCGTCGTCTATGAGAAGCCCTTCAGCGTGGCTGTGAGGGACGTCGACGATCCCCAGATCCAGCACCCCAACGACGTGCTCGTGAGGGTTACGTCGACCGCGATCTGCGGGTCCGATCTGCACATGTACGAGGGCCGCACGGCGGCTCAGTCGGGCATCGTCTTCGGACACGAGAACCTCGGCATAGTCGAGGAGGTCGGTTCGGGCGTGACCTCCCTTTCCAAGGGCGACCGCGTCGTGATGCCGTTCAACGTCGCCTGCGGATTCTGCAAGAACTGCCTTGCCGGAAAGACCGGTTTCTGCCTCACGGTCAATCCCGGCTTCGCGGGCGGAGCCTACGGATACGTGGCGATGGGCCCGTACACCGGTGGCCAGGCAGAGCGGCTGCGGGTGCCGTACGCCGATTTCAACTGCTTGAAGCTGCCGCCGGGCGACGAGTTCGAGAGCGACTTCATTCTGCTCGCCGACATCTTCCCGACCGGTTACCACGGATGCGAACTCGCCCAGTTGTCCCCCGGCGAGAGCGTGGCCGTATTCGGCGCCGGACCGGTGGGACTGATGGCCGCCTACTCCGCGCTGCTGCGCGGAGCGTCGAAGGTGTTCTCCGTCGACCGAGTGCCGGAACGGCTCGCCAAGGCGGAGGAGATCGGGGCGATTCCCATCGACTTCACCCAGGGCGACCCGACCGAGCAGATCAAGGAACAGACGGGAGGAGAAGGAACCGACAAGGGTGTGGACGCCGTCGGGTACCAGGCCCAGTCGCACGACGCCAGCCACGAGGAACCCGCCGTCGTTCTCAACACGCTCGTCGAGACCGTACGGCCGACCGGCATGCTGGGCATACCGGGGCTGTACGTGCCCGCCGACCCGGGCGGCCCCGATGAGCACGCCAAGCACGGCCAGCTGCTGGTCTCCATCGGCCGGATGTTCGAGAAGGGCCAGCAGATGGGCACCGGCCAGTGCAACGTCAAGCGGTACAACCGCCAGCTGCGTGACCTGATCATCGCGGGCCGCGCCAAGCCCAGTTTCGTGGTCTCTCACGAGCTGCCGCTGGACCAGGCGCCGCAGGCGTACGAGAAGTTCGACAAGCGGATCGAGGGCTACACCAAGGTGGTACTGCATCCCGGTCACGCACTCGCGGCCTGAGGAAAGGGTCCGGGCACGCAAGTGCCCGGACCCGTTACCCGCAAACTCCGCGTGCCCACCGCCGCGTGCCCACCGCCGCGTGCCCACCGCCGCGTGCCCACCGCCGCGTCCCCGCCGAACCCGCCCGTCGACCGGGCAGGCAAGCAGCTAAGCGGGTGACTTCGGTGCCGTAATCGTCCGACGCATGCCCGTGTTAGGCAGATAATCTTACTTATCCGGATATTTTCGTCCGGTGATCATTCCAGTACGACGATTCGCCGCCACTTGCTCTCTGTGCGCCCTCGGCGTCACGCTCGCCGCCTGCGGGACCGCAAGCACCCCGCACACCGCCCACCAAGGGCACTCCGCGCCGGCCACCGGCAGTGCCGCGCCCTCGCGGCCTCCCACGCTCGCCCCCGGCCCAGCCGGGATGACTCCCGTCTTCACGAACGGCCCGCGTACCCAGGGCAATACCGTCGCGCTGACCTTCGACGCGGACATGACCGCGGACCAGGGGCCGCGGGCGGCGGCCGGGGAGCATTTTGACAATCCGCAGCTGATCGCGACGCTGCGCGGCTTCAAGGTGCCGGCGACCGTGTTCATGACGGGGCGGTGGGCCGACGAGTACCCGAAGGAGGCCAGGGACCTCGGGCGCGACCCGCTGTTCGAGGTCGCCAACCATTCCTACAGCCACTACGCCTTCACGGACGACTGCTACGGGCTGCCGATCGTGCCCGAGGACAAGATGCGCTCGGACGTGGAGCGGGCGTACACCGCCTTCAAGAAGGCGGGAATCCGAGATGCGATGCCGTACTTCCGCTTTCCGGGCGGGTGTTACGACCAGCGGGCGCTGCGGACGCTGAGCGCGGTCGGGGTGACCGCCGTGCAGTGGGACGTGGTGAGCGGGGACGCGTTCGCCACGGACGCCGACGCCGTGGCCCAGCAGGTGCTGGAGGGCGTGAAGCCCGGCTCCGTGGTCGTCATGCACTGCACCCGCAGTGCCGCCCCGGTGACTGAGAAGGCCCTGCGGACGATCGTGCCGGAGCTGCGTAAGAAGGGGTTCCGGTTCGTGAAGGTGTCCGAGCTGATCGGGGCCGCGGGCGGCCGGCACTGAGCCTCGTACGCTGGAGTCATGAGCGACGACTACTGCACGATCACCGCGAGCACGCCGCCCAAGGCCGACGGGCCGCCGTACGCGGAGTGCGTGCTGTGCCAAAAGCCCACCGAATACCCGGAGTCGTACAAGGGGATCACGCTGTGCCCCGTGTGCGAGTGGCAGGAGGCCCAGCGCACGGCTTGCTCGGGCTGAGGCGCGCCAAGCGCGGCTCCCGGCTCCCCGCCGCCGGCGCGACGCGCGGACCGCAGCGCGCAAGGCCCGGCCGACGCGGCGCGCGGCTTGCTCGGACCGACCGAGCCGGAGCGCGACGGCCGCTCGGGCTCACCGCCCGGCCCGATCACGCCGACCGGCGAGCCGTGAGCGCGCAGGCCGCGGCGAGGGCGGCCGCAGCGAACAGGGCGGCGGCAGCCAGGGGCAGCAAGGGCGCGGGGACCGTGCCCGTCTGGGAGCCGGTGATCAGGTCGGTGAGTGCCGCGTGGGCCGGTGAGCCCGTCACCACCAGCGCCAGAAGCGCCGCGAGCAGCATCGCGGGGACCGCGCGGCCCGGCGAGCGCAGCAGCGGCCAGGTCGTGAGCGCGCCGACGGCCGTGCCGAGCAGGGCGCAGACGAGCGCCGCCAGCAGCCCGGCGCCGCCCGCCGCGAGCACCGGCACCCGCTTGTGGTGATCCGTGCTCGTCGGATCGCTGATCACCGTGACGACCAGCGTCGCCGCCGCCCCGATGAGCACGGCCGCCCCGAGAGCGACGGCCAGACAGGCCAGGTGCGCCCGCCCGGGCCCGACCGCAGCGCCCACACAACCGCGTGCGGCGGGCGGCTCGTTGGTCGCGCAGATCCGTACCAGCCAGGCCCCGACGGGCAGGACGGCCGCGGCCGAGTAGCCGAGCGAGTCGAGCACCGGCTGCCCGCTCTGCACACCGATCGCGAGGAAGGCCGCGTACAGGATGAAGGGAGGCAACCAGCGCTGCGAGCGCAGCAGAAGGGCGGTCTGGTAGCGGAGGAGAGCGATCATCGGCGGGGCCCTTCGGGCTGGGGCGCGCGCTCGCGCGAGGACGGGAGCTGCGGCGCCGGGAGCGGCGCTGAAGAGTCGGAGACCGGTACACCCGGCACCGAGCGGGGCACGGAAGACTCCGAAACCGGTGCGCCCGAGGCCGAACGAGACACGGAAGACCCCGAAACCGGTACACCCGACACCGAACGAGACACGGAAGACCCCGAAACCGGTGCGTCCGAGGCCGAACGAGACACGGAAAACCCCGAAGCCGGTGCGTCCGAGGCCGAGCGGGGCGCCGAAGACTCCGAGACCAGTGCACCCGACACCGAGCGGGGCGCCGAAGACTCCCAGACCGCTGCGTCCGGGGCCGAGGGGAGCGAGTCGGCGGCGGCGCTCGGGGCGGCCGTGCCCCGCTTGTCGTCGTCCGTCGCGCCGCGTGGCCTGCCGGCCCGCGCCACCGCCACCACATGCCACGGCGGCCGTGCGCCCAGCAGCGACCTCAGCAGTACGTCCGAGTGGGACTCGGGCGTTGTGAAGCGCGTCGTCCCCGCCGTGGTCCGCTCCACGGACGTCGAGGGCCCCACCACGTCGTCCGGAGGCTCCGCGTCCGGTGGGCCGACGGCCTCGACGACGACGTGCGGGCCGCTCGGTGCGGCCGAAGTGCGATACCGCGTACGGAGATTGAGCGTGCCGTCGACGACGGCGTACGTCGCGTCCGGCGCCCCCGCCAGCCGCCGCGGGTCGTGGTCGACGAAGACCACGGCCCCGCCGGCGGCGGTGCGTTCCGCGACGGCGCGTTCCAGCTCGGCGCGGGCGGCGGTGTCGAGGCCGGTCCAGGCCTCGTCGAGGACGAGGATCTCCGGCTCGGCGAGCAGGGCCTGGGCGACGGCGACCTTCTGGCTGCTGCCCTTGGACAGCTCCGCCATGGGCGTACGGGCGTACGCGGCCGCGCCGAGCCGCTCCAGCCACTCGGCGGCGGCGCCGGCGGCAGCCGTACGGGACAGGCCGTGGACCGCGCCGAGGTGGGTGAGGTACCCGGACGCGGTGAAGGGGAGCGCGGCGGGGAAGCGCTCGGGCACATAGGCCGTGCGCGGGCGCCCCGTGATCCGGCCCTCGGTCGGCGCCTCAATCCCGGCGAGGAGGCGCAGCAGCGTTGATTTTCCCGTGCCGTTGGCCCCCTCGACGCGGGTGAGGGTGCCGGATGCCAGGGTGAGGTCGATGCCGCGCAGCACCCAGGGACCGCGCACCCCGTAGCGGCGGCCGACGCCCTCCAGCCGTAGATCGTCTCGCATGGGGACCATCCTCGCCCGGGCGGACGGGCGCCCGCAGAAGAACGGATCTTCCGCCTGGCAGACTGGAGGGCGTGAGCAGCGACCCGACCTCCGCCGACGACAGCCCTTTCCGTTCCGAGCGCATCGCGCGCGACGAGGCACCGCAGTTCGTGCTGCCCCTGGTCGCGCGCATCGAGAAGGCCGCTCCCCCGGCGCGCACCGACGCGCTGGAGACGGCGGCCCGTGCCGTGCTGACCATCCTCAGCGACGAGCGCTCCCTCGGGGACGGGGAGTGGGCGCAGGCGATGCGGGACTGGCAGGACGCCCGGATCCGCAAGGTCGTACGGCGGGCGCGCGGCGCCGAATGGCGGCGGGCCGAGGCGCTGCCCGGCATCACGGTGACCGGGAAGTCCGCCGAGGTGCGCGTCTTCCCGCCGGTCCCGCTGGACGGCTGGCCCAAGGACCTGGCCAGACTCCAGGTCTCCGGCACGGACCTGGACGACCCGGAGCCTCCGGTGGACGCAGATCCGAGCGCGCCGGTGCTGTGGCTCAACCCCCACCTCGACATGTCGGCGGGCAAGACCATGGCGCAGGTGGGCCACGGAGCCCAACTGGCCTGGTGGGAGCTGTCGGACGAGGAACGCACGGCTTGGCGGGACGCGGGCTTCGCACTCACCGTGCGCACCGCGGAGCCGGCTCACTGGCGTGAACTCACCTCGGGCGGCGTGCCGTTGGTCCGCGACGCGGGGTTCACGGAGATCGCGCCCGGGACGACTGTCGCGGTAGAGGGGCACGGCCGTGTCGGTTCCCTGCCGCGCCTGCGGCGGTGGGGCGGGGATGAGTCCGGTGCCGGTGAGGCAGCCGTCGAGCCCCTCGAAAATGAGGTATCGGAGCTGTCGTAGGGCCGCCGGACGGTGGCGATGTCAGGCGCGCGAACAGCGATTTTAATCCTGCGACGCCCGTCCGCCTCGTCACTACCCTGTCCGCATGAACTCAGCCGATCTCGCAGCCCTCGTCGCCGACAGTGTGCGCGCCGCGATTTCCTCCGCGGGCATCGCGGCGGATCCGCCCGCGTCCGTCCGGGTCGAGCGTCCCCGACACCGCGACCACGGGGACTACGCGAGCAACGTCGCGCTGCAGCTCGCCAAGTCCGCCGGACGGCCCGCGCGCGAGATCGCTGAGGCGCTGGTGCCCTACGTCAACGCCGCCCCCGGGGTGCGCCGCGTGGAGGTCGCGGGACCCGGCTTCCTCAACATCACACTCGAGCCGGCCGCCAAGGGCATCCTGGCCCAGAGGATCGTCCAGGCCGACGCCACGTACGGCCGCACGGACCGGCTCGCCGGGCTACGGCTCAATCTGGAGTTCGTGTCCGCCAACCCCACCGGGCCGGTGCACATCGGCGGCGCTCGGTGGGCGGCGGTGGGCGATGCGCTGGCCCGGCTGCTCGAAGCCGCGGGCGCGCAGGTGACCCGGGAGTACTACTTCAACGACGCCGGAACCCAAATCGCCCGGTTCGCCCAGTCGCTGCTCGCCACCGCCCAAGGCGCCCCCGCGCCCGAGGACGGCTACAGCGGCGCGTACATCCAGGACATCGCGGACGAGGTGCTCAAGCGGCGGCCGGACGTCCTTGAGCTGCCCCACGCCGAGGCCCTCAGCGTCTTCAGCGACGTGGGCACGGGTCTGATGTTCCAGGAGATCAAGGCCTCACTGGCCGGCTTCGGCACGCGCTTCGACGTGTACTTCAACGAGAAGGACCTGCATGACGCGGGTGAACTCGACGCTGCCGTGGCTCGGCTGCGCAAGGGCGGCCATGTCTATGAGGCGCAGGGCGCGGTGTGGCTGCGCACCACCGACTTCGGGGACGACAAGGACCGGGTGCTGGTCAAGAGCGACGGCGGCTGGACGTACTTCACCGCCGACTGCGCGTACTACCTGAACAAGCGGCAACGGGGTTTCGAGAGGGTCGTGATCATGCTCGGCGCCGACCACGCCGGCTACGTCGGCCGGATGCGGGCCATGGCAGCCTGCTTCGGCGACGACCCCGACCTCAATCTGGAGATCCTCATCGGCCAGCTGGTCAACCTCGTCCAGGACGGCCGGCCAGTGCGGATGAGCAAGCGGGCGGGCACGGTGCTCACTCTGGACGACCTGGTGGACGCGGTCGGGGTGGACGCCGCCCGGTACGGGCTCGCCCGAGCCAGCGTGGATGCCGCGATCGACCTCGACGTCGACCTGTTGACCCAGAAGTCGAACGACAACCCTGTCTATTACGCGCAGTACGCGCACGCCCGCCTGTGCGCCGTACAGCGCAAAGCCGCGGCGACCGGTGCCGATCGGGGCGGCCCCGAGGCATTCGACCCCGCACTTCTCGCACACGAGCGGGAGGACGACTTGCTCCGCATGCTGGGCGAGTTCCCTGGTGTCGTGTCGACCGCCGCGGAGTTGCGCGAGCCGCATCGGGTGGCCCACTACCTGGAGCAGCTGGCGGGTGCCTACCACCGGTTCTACGACAGCTGCCGGGTGCTGCCTCGCGACGGCGAGCAGGCCACCTCGCTGACCCGGGCCCGGCTGTGGCTGACCGAGGCCAGCCGGGTGGTTCTGCGCAATGGGCTGCACCTCCTCGGCGTCACCGCACCCGAACGCATGTGAGGCGCTGACGCGCCGGCCGGGTCGGACACCCGGAGGAAGCGCGGCGGCTGCTGGGCCGCGACCCGGACCAGTGGCCGCCGACGCGCTGGCGCCCCCGCGCCCACTGGATCGGTGTCCGCCGCCAAGACGTTTGAACAGCGCAGCCGTCCCGTACGTACCTCCTGGCACTGGCCAAGTAACGGTTCCCAACGACCAGTTGGTTTGCCTCGGGAGGCTCATTTGCGGCGCGTCAACGGTACCGCCCTCGTCATCGCGGCACTCGTCGCCACTGTAGGAGCGCTCGCGTTCCCCGTGTGGTCGTACGCCGACCGTTCCGGCACGGGCGCGGCCAACCTCGCCGCCGGGACGGTGAACACCCGCTGGGGTCCGCTGTCCGCCTCCGACCGCGACTTGATCGTACGGGTGCGGCTGGCCGGTCTCTGGGAGCTGCCGGCCGGTCAGCAGGCGATCGAGCGGGCCCCCACCAAGGCGATCAAGGAGGCGGGCGATCACCTGATCGTCGGGCACACCGACCTCGACAAGCGGGTGCGGATCGTGGCGGCCCAGCTCAATGTGGAGCTGCCGAACCAGCCGAACGAGCAGCAGCAGGGCTGGCTGCGGGAGCTGAGCGCGGCGTCGGGCAGGGAGTACGAGCGGAAGTTCGCGAACCTGCTGAGGGCCGCGCACGGCAAGATCTTTCCGGCGATCGGCGCGGTCCGCAACAGCACCCGCAACACCTTGGTGCGCCAGCTGGCCTCGGACGCCAACCTGACCGTGCTCGACCACATCACGATGCTGGAGAAGACCGGGGAGGTCGACTTCGACGCCATCGCCAACGACACGGCCGCACTGTCGACCGCCAGCCCGACCGGCCCCCCGGCGCCGACCCTCGGGGCGCCGACGGCCTCCGCACCGCCCGTCACACCGGGCAACGGCATCGACGTGTCGTCGAGCCCGTCGGCGCTGCCGCCGGGTGAGGTCAACACCAGCCGGCCGGAGCCGACCGATTCGGACAACGTGCTCCAGTAGCGCGACTCCCGAACCTCAAATGTTGCTCTGAACGTCCCCTCTTATGGGTTCGGCCCCCGGTCCCGGGGCCATGACTTCGTCACGCCGGAAGACGGGCCGTCGTAAGGAGACGACACGCAGGGTCTGTTCGGGTTCGTGACGCAGGAGGGGACCATGAAGCAGCTGAGTCGGCTGGGGACGGGAATCGGGTGGCGGCCGGAGATCGCCGAGGCCGTGGAGCGCATGCCCGGCATCGACTGGGTCGAGGCCGTGGCGGAGAACGTGTGCCCCGGGCAGCTCCCCGAGTCGCTGCTGCGGCTGCGCGAGCGCGGCGTCACGGTGGTACCGCACGGTGTCTCGCTCGGCCTCGGCGGCGCGGAGAGGCCCGACGAGTCGCGCCTCGCCTCGCTCGCCGAGCGGGCCGAGGCGCTGGGCTCGCCGCTCGTCACGGAGCACATCGCGTTCGTCCGGGCGGGCGGGCCGCTCACCGCGTCGCCGCCGCTGGAGGCGGGACACCTGCTGCCGGTCCCGCGCACCCGGGACGCGCTGGACGTTCTGTGCGAGAACATCCGCATCGCGCAGGCCGCGCTCCCCGTGCCCCTCGCGGTGGAGAACATCGCCGCGCTGATCTCCTGGCCCGGCGAGGAGATGACCGAAGGCCAATTCCTCTACGACCTGGTCGACCGCACCGGCGTACGGCTGCTCATCGACGTCGCCAACCTCCACACGAACCATGTCAACCGCGGCGAGGACCCGGCCAAGGCCCTCGCGGAACTCCCCCTCGAGGCCATCGCCTACGTCCATGTCGCCGGCGGCTTCGAACGCGACGGCGTCTGGCACGACAGCCACGCCCACCCGGTCCCCCGGCCCGTCCTCGACATCCTCGCCGACCTCGCCTCCCGCGTGACTCCACCGGGCGTCCTCCTCGAGCGGGACGAGAACTTCCCCGAGCCGCAGGAGCTGGAGCGGGAGCTGGCGGCGATCCGGGAGACGGTGGCGGGGGCATCGGGCGGCTCGACGCCCGTGACCCCGCACGCGGAGATTTCCGGCTCCGGACAAGCCAGGGAGAAGGACACCGGCGCCGCCCGGCAACGGCTCGCGCTCGGGCAGGCCGCGCTGCTGTCCGCGCTCGTCGCGGGGACCCCCGTGCCCGAGGGCTTCGACCGGGTGCGGCTGGGGGTGCAGGCGCGGGCGCTCGCCGCCAAGCGGGCGGACGTGGTCGCGAAGGTGGCTCCGGAGCTGCCGGAGATCCTCGCGGACGGGTACCGGCCGGCGTTCCTCGCGTACGCGGGGCGGCATCCGATGACCGGGGGCTACCGGCGCGACGCCCTCGACTTCGCCGAGCAGCTGCTTCTCGCGGGGCTTCCGGAGGATGCCCAGGTGCGGCGGCTGCGCGACTGGTGGCTTGAGCGCTCGGGCCCGGCCCCGCTGTCGCGACGCCCCACGGCCCGCCTCGCCCGCGCCACCCGCCGGGCACTGTCGCGTCGCTGACTACGCGGGCGGCGGGCCCCGGCCGCCGCGGAGTGTGCCGGGGTTAACACCGCTCCCTATGAGAGCGATGTGAGCAGCGGTTTTCGTCGCGTTTCGCATGGAATGCCGTACGCACGAACTACCGTATCCGGCGCTTTCCACCCACCACTCAAACCCTTCTTCGGGTACGGCAGTTGGCGTAGCGCCCGCAGTAATATGCCAACCCGCACCCGAAGCGCACTAGCGTGCGGTGCCGCAACAGGAGGCACCATGCGATCCATCAACCGCACCGGATTGGTCAGTGGGACAGGGCTCATCGTCACGGGCCTCACGGCGACCCTCGTCGCACTGGTCTTTCCGATCTGGTCGTACGCGGACCGCTCCGGGACCGGCCTGGACACCCTGAACGCGCAGACCGTTTCGACCCAGTTCGGACCGTTGTCGGCCCTGGACCGGGAGTTCATCACCAAGGTCCGGCTGGCCGGGCTCTGGGAGCTGCCCGCCGGCCAGCAGGCCCAGGAGCGCGGCACCACCCAGGCCGTACGGACGGCCGGTGAGCACCTCGTCGAGGGCCACACGTTCCTGGACTCCCGTGTCCGCAATGTCGCGGCCCGGCTCGGCCTGGAGCTGCCCGACCAGCCCAACCCGCAGCAGCGCCAGTGGCTGGCCACGCTCGACGCGGCGCACGGCACGGAATACGACCGCGACTTCGCGAACATCCTGCGCAAGGCCCACGGGAAGGTTTTCTCGGTGGTCGCCCAGGTCCGCGCCGGCACCCGCAACTCGCTCGTACGCGACCTCGCCGACGACGCGAACACCACCGTGCTCGACCACATCAAGGTTCTGGAAGCCACCGGATACGTCGACTTCGACGCCCTCGCCCAGGACGCGGCCACCGCGAGCCCGCCGCCCCTCACCAACTCCCCGGCCCCACCTGGCCCGACGCAGGACCCGGACTCCCCGGTCCCGGTGACTGACTCGCCGGGCTACCCGCTCCCGCCGGCCGCCTCGCGCCCCGAGGCCTCCTCGACTCCTTAGCCCCACAGGAGCCTCACGAGAGAAAGCGGAACGTCACATACCGACAACGCTCCGTCCATATAGTGAACAAACCATGGCGCCCGCCCGGCCCTTCGCATAGAAAAATGCCATGTTCTGGGTCCTTCTCCTGCTCCTCGCCTGGGCCGCGGCCGGCACCTCCTGCACCCGGCTGTGCCTGGCCGCCGTGCGCGCGGCGGCCGTTGACGCGGAGGCGGCGCGCGGGCACGACCTCACGCTGTACGAGGCGGCGTTCCTGTCCGGCGGCCCGGCCCGGGTCGCCGATCTGACCCTGGTCTCGATGGCCCGCCAGCGCCGGCTGCTGCTCGCGCACACCGGCTGGGCCACCGTCGTGGACCCGCGCGGACGCGACGAGATGGAGCGCTCCGTCATAGGAGCCATCGGCCCGGAGGGCCAGTCCCGGATAGCGCCGGTACGGGCGACCACGGCCGCTGCCGAGTCCGTACGCGGGCTCGCCGACCGGCTGGTCGCCGCGGGCCTCGCCGTCCCCGACGGCGCCCGCACCACCGTCGCCGGCGCCGTCCGCCAGGTCCAGGCCGCGGCGGCGGCCGTCGTCGCGCTGGGCGCCGCGGCCCTGCTGCTGCCCGCCCAGACCACCGGGAACGCGGTCCCGGTCGCCGTCTGGTTCACGCTCCCGCTCGTCCTCACGCTCAGCTGCCTCGCCATCGCCCGGATCGAGGTGCACCCGTACACACGCTGGGCATCCCCGGCCGGCCAACGGCTGCTCGGCACCCTCGCCCGGCACACCGACGACGCCGCCGACGACCGCAGGTACCTCACCTCCGTCGCCGTACGCGGCATCCGCGCGATCGGCGAACCGGACCTGCGCGCGGCCTTCACCCACCGCGACCGCAGCACCAAGGGCCAGTAGCCCGCGAGGGGGGCTGAGGGGCGCCCGAGGGGGCGCATCGGAGTCATTGGGGCCGACACCGGCGGCATGTGCTTTACTTCGCCAACCGTCGAACGAAACATCCCTTTTGTCGCTGCCGTGCGCTGAAGGGATACGCGATGAGAGCTGCCGTCCTCTATGGAACCGCAGGGTCCTTGCTCCTGACCGCCCTCGTCGCCGCTCCGTCGGGCGCCGAACCGATCTGGCCGGATCCGGTCGGCTCCGCCGAGACGCTCGGCACCGCCGTGGCCGCCCAGCGTGCCGAGGCGGCGGGCATCCACTTCGGCCACTGCGCGAAAGAGCAGAACATGCCGCGCCGCCTCCAGTGCGGCACGGTCACGGTGCCCCTCGACTACGCCCGCCCCGACGGCCGGCAGATCAAGCTGACCGTCAGCCGCGTCAAGGCCACCGGCAAGGACACGAAGAACTCGAAGCACAAGGTGCCGAGGCAGGGCGCCCTCGTCTACAACCCCGGCGGCCCGGGCGCCTCCGGCATGCACTTCCCGCTGATCGGCTCCCTCCCCCAGTGGAAGCGCATCGCGGCGGCCTACGACCTCGTCGGCTACGCCCCGCGCGGCGTCGACCGCTCCGCCCGGCTGTCCTGCGAGGATCCCAAGCGCTTTCTGAGGGGGCCCTCCCAGTCGCCGACCTCCCCCTCGGAGTCGTACAAGAAGGAGCGCATCGCGGAGGCGAAGGCGTACGCGCGCGGCTGCGCCCGGCGCTCGGGAAGCGCCCTGCGCCACTACAACTCGCTCAACAACGCCCGCGACCTGGACGTACTGCGCGCCGCGCTCGGCGAGCGGCAGCTGACCTTCATGGGCGCCTCGTACGGGACCTACTTCGGTGCCCTGTACGCCACGCTCTTCCCCTCGCACGTACGCCGGATGGTCTTCGACTCGGCGGTGAACCCCGAGCCCGACCAGATCTGGTACCGCAACAACCTCGACCAGTCGGTCGCGTTCGAGGGCCGCTGGGCGGACTACCGCACGTGGATCGCCAAGCACGACAAGGTGTACGGGCTCGGTGCCACGCCCGAAGAGGTGCTGCGCAGCTACGAGAAGGCGCGGGCGCAGCTCGCCGCCTCACCCGCGGGCCGCAAGGTGGGGCCGGGGCAGTTGCAGAGCGCGTTCCTGGAGGCCGGCTACTACGACGACTACTGGCCGCAGCGGGCCCTGGCGCTGTCCGCCTTTCTCAAGGGCGACCCCAAGCCGCTGATCAAGATCGCCGGTCCGCATCCGGAGGCAGCCGCGGAGGCGGAGAACAGCAACGCGGTGTACACGGCCGTCGAGTGCAACGACGCGCCGTGGCCGACCGACTGGCGCACCTGGGACCGCGACAACACGCGGCTGGCGCGCGTGGCGCCGTTCGAGACCTGGGACAACGTGTGGATGAACCTGCCGTGCGCGTACTGGCCCGCGCCGCGGCAGCGGCCCCTCGACGTACGGACGCTGCCCGGGGCGCTGCCGCCGACCCTGATCCTGGCGGCCGACCGGGACGCGGCCACTCCCTACGACGGGGCCCTGGAGTTGCGGCGGCGGCTGTACGGCTCGGTACTGGTGACCGAGGAGGACGCCGGAACGCACGGCATCGCGGGCGGGCCCAACCGCTGTGTCAACGGCTACCTCGACGCGTATCTGCTGGAGGGCCGGCTCCCCGAGCGGCGCGCGGTGTGCGCGCCGCACGCGGAGCCCGAGCCGGCGGCGTCCGGCGGGCGTACGAAGGCTCCGCAGGCCGCCAAGGGACCGGAGAGCGCGAAGAGCTCCGCGCACTCGGAGAACTCGAAGAGCGTCCGGCAGGCGCCCTGATCGGGGTTGATCAGGCGAGGTCCGCGATCAGTTCGCCGATTTCCTTCCTGCGCCCGGTGTAGAACGGGACCTCCTCGCGGACGTGCATCCGGGCCTCGGAGGCGCGCAGGTGGCGCATGAGGTCGACGATGCGGTACAGCTCGTCGGCCTCGAAGGCGAGGATCCACTCGTAGTCGCCGAGCGAGAACGAGGCGACCGTGTTGGCGCGTACGTCCGGGTAGCCGCGGGCCATCTTGCCGTGGTCGGCGAGCATGCGGCGGCGGTCCTCGTCGGGCAGCAGGTACCAGTCGTAGGAGCGCACGAACGGGTAGACGCTGATGTAGTTCCGCGGCGTCTCGTCGGCGAGGAACGCCGGGATGTGCGCGCGGTTGAACTCGGCGGGCCGGTGCAGCGCCATGTTCGACCAGACCGGCTCCAGGGCACGGCCCAGCCTGGTGCGCCGGAAGAGGTTGTATGCCTCCTGGAGCTGGTCGGCGCTCTCGGCGTGCCACCAGATCATGAGGTCGGCGTCGGCGCGCAGGCCCGACATGTCGTACGTACCGCGAACGGTGACGTCCTTCGCGGCGAGCTGGTCGAAGAGCTCCTGGACCTCGTCGGCGTAGCCCGCGCGGTCCTCGGGGAGCACGTCCTTCAGCTTGAAGACGGACCACAGCGTGTAGCGGATGACCTCGTTGAGGTCCTTGGCCAGCTTGCCCTTGTTCGGGATCCTGCCGGACTCGGTGGTGGGGGCGTCGTCACTCATGAGGCTATTCTCCCGCTCCGCCGTGCAAGCTCTGCACCGGGTTGGCCCTCAGCGCATCCAGGCCGCCGCTGTCGCCGCCGAGCCGGTCCACGGCGGCGTACGCGCTCGCGATGCAGGCGGGGATGCCGACCCCGTCGTATGCCGCGCCGCACACGGCGAGGCCCGGGAGCTTGGCGACGTGCTCCCGGACGCGGGCCACGCGCGCGTGGTGCCCGACGGGGTACTGCGGCAGCCCGTCGTCCCACCGCGTCACCCTGGTCGCCACGGGGTCGGCGTCGAGACCGGTCGCCTCCCGCAGGTCGTGCTGGGACACCTTCACGAGGTCGGCGTCCTCTCGAGCGAGCACCTCCGTCTCGCCGTACCGCCCGACGGAGGTGCGCAGCACCAGCAGGCCGGGGTTCTCCTCGGCGATCCAGCCCCACTTCTGGGAGGCGAAGGTGGACGCCTTGATGGTGTGCCCGTCGACCGGCGGCACCAGAAAACCGCTCCCTTCGGGGAGGGCGATGTCAGGGCCGCGGTAGGCAAGGGTGACGAGCGCCATGGACGCGTACTCCACGGCGGCCAGCTCCACCGCGGCGGTGGGCGCCTCGGCACGCAGCAGCGCCGCGGCCACCGGGGCGGGCACCGCGAGGACGACGGCATCGGCGTGCAGGACGCGGCCTTCGGCGACCACGCGCCAGCCCGTGTGCGGATGCGCCGCCCGGGAAGGTGTCGCGGACAGCGGGCTGTCGCCGCCCGGGACCCCGGGGCCGCCGTCGGACGGGCGTTCGCCCCTTGCCGAAGGGCCGTCCACGCCCTCGGCTCTGCGCAGCTCCTTCACCGGCAGCCCGGTCAGGATCTCGCCGCCGCGAGACCTCACCGATTCCGCGACCGCGAGCGGTAGTTGGCCCACTCCGCCCTCGATGCCCATGAACACCGGGCCGGTCTGCTGGGCCGTGGCTGCCTTGGTCTGGATCTCGCGGACCGCCGCCGTGAGGGAGGTGTGGGTGCGGGCGGCGGCGAAGAGCTGGGGGATGGCCAGGCGCATGGAGATGCGGTAGGCGTCGCCCGCGTAGACACCTCCGAGGAGGGGCTCGACGAGGCGGTCGACGACCTCGCGGCCGAGGCGGGCCGCCACATACTCCCCCACCGCCACGTCGTCGCCCACCTCCGTGGGGGGCAGCTCCGCGTCACGCTCGATGCGGCGCAGGCCCTCCTCGGAGAGGACGCCTGCGAGGGCGGACGCACTGCCGGGGACGCCCATGACGTGGCCCTTGGGCATGGGGCGCAGGGCGCCGCGCGTCCAGAGGGAGGCCGTCGCGGTGGCGGGCGGCTGCAGACGCCCGGCGAGGCCGACCTCGCGGGCGAGAGCCACCGCCTCGGGGCGGCGCGCGAGCATCGACTCGGCGCCCAGATCCACCCGGGCGCCCGCGATCTCGCCGGGCAGCAGCTTGCCGCCGACCCGGTCCGACGCCTCCACCACGGTGACGCGCGCGCCGCGGCCCAGCAGCCGGTGGGCGGCGGCCAGACCCGCGATCCCGCCGCCGATGACCACGACGTGTCCGGTACCCGTACGAGTGTCCTCTTCGCGCATGCCTCCACCTTCTCAGACCCCTCTGACACTCCCACCAGGAGTCCGGTGTCCCCTACGAGTCCCGACCGTGACCGCATCGCGACCGGATCGGGCCAACCTCCGAACCCGCCCGGGCGTCGAAGGAGCGTCAAGTCGACACGACCCTCGGGGGGTAGACCCACATGCGCACACGACGTTCCCTACGACCGGTTCAGGCCCTGGCCGGAATCCTCCTCGCCGCCGCCCTGGCGTTGGCGGGGTGCAGCGGCGCAGGCGACTCGGCGTCCAGCGACTCGGGCGGTGGCTCCAACGACAAGGCGGCCGCCCCGAAGGCGGACCCCGGCGCCGCGGGCAGCGGCGCATCGAGCGGCTCCAAGGCCATTGCGCCGCCCAAGGTCACCGCGAGCCGCATCATCCGCACCGCCTCCTTGACCGTTCAGGTCAAGGACGTGCCCAAGGCCTTGGACGACGCCCGCACCACCGCCGAGGACGCGGGCGGCTACGTCGGCAACGAGACCACCACCCGCGACGAGCTGGGCCACGAGCGGACCCGCGTCGTCCTGCGCGTGCCCACCGAGCGGTACGACCAGGTGCTCGCCGACCTGGAGGGCACGGGCAAGGTCGTCGAGCGGGCGGCCAAGGCGCAGGACGTCACCGACCAGGTCGTGGACGTGGAGAGCCGGATCAAGTCCCAGCGCGCCAGCGTGGCCCGGGTCCGCGAACTGATGGACCGGGCGACCAAGCTCAGCGATGTGGTCACTCTGGAAGGGGAGTTGAGCAGCCGTGAGTCCGACCTGGAGGCGCTGCTCGCCCAGCAGGCGTCCCTGAAGGACCGCACCAGCCTCGCCACGATCACCCTCTCGCTGTCCGAGACCCCGGTGAAGAAGGCCGAGAAGCGGGACGAGGACCCCGGCTTCGTGGACGCGCTCACGGGTGGTTGGCATGTGTTGGTGACGATGCTGCGCTGGCTCGCGCTGGCGCTCGGCGCGGTGCTCCCGTTCGCGGTGGGTGCGGCGCTGATCGTCCTGGTGTGGCTGCGACTGGTCCGGCCCCGGCTGCCGCGCCGCCCGGCCCCGGCCGCCACGGGACCGGCTCCGGTGGCCCCGCCCGTGCGCGGGGAGGGCGCGCAGGGTGGTGAGGACGACTGACCTGCCGGGCCCCCGTAGCGTGTTCGTATGAGCATAAGCCGTACGAGCGGGACTGGCAGGGCGATGGAGCGACTGGTCGTGATCGGCGGTGACGCGGCGGGCATGTCCGCCGCGTCACAGGCGCGCCGGCTGCGGGGGCCGGACGAGCTGGAGATCGTGGCGTTCGAACGCGGCCACTTCACCTCCTACTCGGCGTGCGGCATCCCGTACTGGGTGGGCGGCGAGGTCCCCGAGCGCGACCGGTTGATCGCGCGGACGCCCGAGGAGCACCGAGAACGCGCTATCGACCTGCGGATGCGCACGGAGGTCACGGAGATCGACGTCACCGGCACCCGGGTGCGCTCCCGGGACCTCGAAACGGGAGCCGAGGCGTGGACGTCGTACGACAAACTCGTGATCGCGACCGGCGCGCGCCCGATCCGCCCCGATCTGCCGGGCGCCGACGCGCCGGGCGTGCACGGCGTGCAGACCCTGGACGACGGCCAGGCCCTGCTGGACACGCTGGCGGCGACGAAGGCCCGCCGCGCGGTGGTCGTGGGCGCCGGCTACATCGGCGTGGAGATGGCCGAGGCGCTCATCAACCGCGGGTACGAGGTGACGGTCGTCAACCGTGGCAAGGAGCCCATGTCCACGCTCGACCCGGACATGGGCCGGCTGGTGCACACGGCCATGGAGGGCATGGGCATCACCATGGTCGACGACGCCGAGGTCACCAAGCTCCTCACCGGCGAGGACGGCCGGGTCTGCGCGGTCGCCACGGAGGATGCCGAGTACCCGGCGGACGTGGTCGTGCTCGGCATCGGCGTGCACCCCGAGACGACGCTCGCCAGGGCCGCCGGACTGCCCCTCGGCGAGCACGGCGGACTGCTCACCGACCTGGCGATGCGGGTGCGCGGCCACGAGAACATCTGGGCGGGCGGCGACTGCGTCGAGGTGCTCGACCTGGTCTCGGGGCGCGAGCGGCACATCGCGCTGGGCACGCACGCCAACAAGCACGGGCAGGTCATCGGCTCCAACGTGGGCGGCGGATACGCCACGTTCCCGGGAGTCGTCGGTACGGCGGTCAGCAAGGTCTGCGAACTGGAGATCGCCCGCACCGGCCTGCGCGAGAAGGACGCGCGCCGGGCGGGCCTCCAGTTCGAGACCGTCACCATCGAGTCGACGAGCCGCGCGGGCTACTACCCGAACGCCGCCCTCATGACGGTGAAGATGCTCGCCGAGCGCCGCACGGGGCGGCTGCTCGGCGTGCAGATCGTCGGCCGCGAAGGTGCGGCGAAGCGGGTCGACATCGCCGCGGTGGCGCTGACCGCGGGCATGACGGTCGAACAGATGACAGCCCTGGACCTCGGCTACGCACCGCCGTTCTCCCCGGTCTGGGACCCGATCCTGGTGGCGGCCCGCAAAGCAGTCACGAAGATGCGGGCGAGCGCCCCGTAAGAGGCGCGGGGAACCGCGCGACCAGCCATGAACGCCCCGCGGTCAACAGCCGACCGCGAGTCCCGCGGCGCGCCTACGCGGATTCGTGCCCGGCGGTCCCGTTGATCCGGTCGATGGCCTGACGCGCCTGCTCGGCGGGCGGCCGCGCGGGCAGCGAGGAGACGGACGCCGGCGCGGCGACCGCGGGCGGTGACTGCGCCGGCTTCGCGTGAGCCGCCGGCCTGGCGGACCGCAGCCGATGGCTGACGGCCTCGTCGAGCGTCACCGGCCGCTGCATCCGCGCCGCGAGCCGGCCCGCCTCCTGGCCGAGCGCGGCGACGTCCTCCCAGGGCAGGTGGAGCACCAGGGCGACCTCCGCCTCACCGTCGGGCAGAGCGTGCATCGCAGGAGTAACTCGGTCGTTCATCGCCTGTGTCCTCACGTCTTCCTCGCGTCGCGTCTTCGTCGCGGCGCGGGCGGTTGAGGAGACATACGCACGGGGGCGCGGAGGCGTTCACCGAAGCGGGGCACCACTGGTGGCGCGGATTCGTCGAGCGCATCGCGGGCACTACTTCCTTGTGGTCATTCCCGTCCATGACGTGAACCCGTTGCGTCGTACGCCCTATGTGACGTACGCGTTGATCGCCGCGAACGTCCTGGTGTTCCTCTTCACGCCCGGCCTCGCGGGGTCGGTGGCAGGCGAGAGCGGGCTGTCGCAGCTGTGTCATCTGCAGGCGTTCCTGGAGCACTACGCCGCCGTGCCGCAGGAGTTGATCCACGACCAGATGCCGCGCCTCGTGCCGACGGGTGACGTCGGTGTCGGGGCGCATGGGCCGGGCTGTGTGGTCGCGCCCCCGCACTACGACAAGTCGCCGCCGCTTTCGGTGTTCACGGCGATGTTCCTGCACGGGAGCTGGCTGCACCTGCTGGGCAACATGCTGTTCCTGCTGATCTTCGGCAACAACATCGAGGACCGCCTGGGGCATGTGCGGTTCACACTCTTCTACATCGTATGCGGCTACGCGGCCGCCTACGGCTTCGCCCTCGCGAACCCTAACTCGAGCGACCCCCTGATCGGCGCCTCCGGGGCGATCGCCGGAGTGCTCGGCGCATACCTGGTGCTGTACCCGAAGGCCCGCGTGTGGGTCCTCGTGCCGTTCCTGATCTTCCTGCCGCTGCGGCTGCCCGCCTGGCTCGTGCTGGGCTTCTGGTTCGCGCTCCAGGCGCTGTACTCCTCCGGCGAGGGCGTCTCCACCGCGGGCACCGTGGCGTACGCGGCGCATGTCGTCGGCTTCGTGGTCGGCATGCTGCTCGCCTGGCCACTGCGCCCTGGCACCCCGCCGCCGCCGGAACCACGTGGCCTGCAGTGGGGAAGGCGGGCGCGGCCGAGCTGGTGAGGACACCAGGGCAGACCTGGGCAGGAGAGCTCGGAAGGGCCGGCGACGGCCCAGTGAGCACCAGGACGGTGAATCTGGCTGAGGACGAGGCGGGAAGCCTTAACTACCGCACTCAAATTTGCGATTGCAAGAGCGCCGGGTGCGGTCCTGGCCGGACAGATTCGCCTTCGGCGGTGCGGGCCCGCTGGCCCCAGCTCACCCCAGGTGGCCACGCACCGCCGCAAGCGTTCAGTCACCAGTAGTGACGGCGACCGCCGACACTGTGTCCGACGGACCCGAGGATCCACAGGACGAGTCCGATGACTACGAGGATGATGCCGATCGTCCAAAGAATGCTGATGCCCGTGACAAAACCGATCACGAGCAGAATGACGCCGAGGACAAGCATTGCGACCTCCCGCAATGAACCCCCCTCGTCCATCCCTGTACCACTACACGGCGACTCCTAACGCGGGTTGCGGGAACCGCGTTGTCAGTGACCGCCCGTGCAGTGGGTTCATCCATCCGCGCTGCATAGCTGCTCGCGCTCACCCCGCTCTCGTTCGTGATGCAGGCAGGAGCAGGACGTTCGACGCGGAGTTTGTCGGGTTCGCGATCGTTGAATCGAGCCGGGCCCTCGCCGTCTCCGGCGCGTCGGACTCCACCGGGCTGATCGGCGACAACGGGACTACCGTGGTGGCGCATGAGGACCTGGTTGCCCCTGGATGCCGTGCCCCGACTCGCCGGCGCCGTGGTCCTTGGAGCCGCGGTCGGCGTGGCCGTCGGGCTGCCGACCGACGGGGGCCTGGGCGTGCTGGCCGGGATCGCCGCGACGGAAACGTGCTTCGTTCTGGCGGGTTGGGCAGTGCTGTGGCCGATGGACGCCACGGCCACCCACCGCAATGCGCGGCGTGAGGACTTCCGGCCCGTCACCGAGGAACTCGTGGTGGTCGCGGTGGCTCTGTGCGGACTGTTCGCCATCGTGCTGCTGCTCCTGCACGGCAAGTCCGACAACGGCCACGCCGCGGCCGCGACCGCCCTGTGCGGGGTCTTCGTGGCCTGGGCCGCGCTGCACCTGATGTACGCCACCCGCTACGCCTGCGTGTACTACGAGGCCGCGGGCGGGATCGACTTCAATTCGCACCACCCGCCGGCGTACCGGGATTTCTTCTACTTCAGTTACAACCTCGGCATGACCTATCAGGTGTCCGACACTGACGTCTCGAGCTCGACGATCCGCGCGATCGTGCTACGGCACGCACTGCTGTCCTACGTCTTCGGCACCGGCATTCTCGCCACCGCCATCAACCTCGTCGTGGGAATCGTCAGCGGCTGACGGCACTCAACAGGCCACCCAGTCCCGGGAGCCTTCCCGCGCATATCTGGTCCGTCAACAGGGAGACGTCACCGGACTCGGGGAGCGCCGCACCGATCCGCATCCGGCCACTCAGGCCGGTGCGCAGGGCACCGACCACGTCCTAGAGGGCGTCGCGGTCGGCCACGATGCGCTGCGCCTGCACCACGATGCGCTCGCCCCTGGCGCGAGCCCCGTCTCTGCCCCGTCACGCCTCGTTCTCGCGCGTTTTCTCCCGGGACGAAGCAGGATGGCAAGAGGGACCGACCGTCCCGCACACGACGGATACTTCCGCATCTCATGAGGAGGCCCACTCGTGATTGAGTCGCAGGCCGTGATCGCCCCGCCGGCCAGAGCAACCGTGTTTCTCGTGGTCGCTATCACGCCAGGCCACGAGGAGACGGTTCGCGGTCTGTTGGAAGACGTCTCAGGCCTGCGGCGTTCGGTCGCCTTCCGCGCACCCGACGACGAGCTCAGCTGCGTCGTCGGCATCGGATCGGCGGCCTGGGACCGGCTGTTCAGCGGGCCGCGCCCACAGGAACTGCATCCGTTCGTGGAGTTGGCCGGTGAGCGTCACCGGGCCCCCTCCACGCCGGGAGACCTCTTGTTCCACGTGCGTGCCCGCCGCATGGACCTGTGTTTCGAACTGGCCCGGCTGATCGCGGAACGGCTGAGCGGCGCGGTCACGGTGGTCGACGAAGTACATGCCTTCAAGTACTTCGATGAGCGCGACCTGCTCGGCTTCGTCGACGGCAGCGAGAACCCTGAAGGACGGCTCGCGGCCGAAGCCGTGTTCATCGGCGACGAGGACCCCGCTTTCAAGGGGGGCGGCTACGTGATCATCCAGAAGTACCTGCACGACCTGACGGCATGGAACGCCCTGCCGACGAACGAGCAGGAGAACGTCATCGGGCGGACGAAGCTGGCCAACGTCGAACTCCCCGACGACGTCAAGCCCGCCGACTCCCATGTAGCACTCAACATCATCACCGACGAGGACGGCACCGAACGCAAGATCGTGCGGGAGAACATGCCGTTCGGCACCGTCGGAGAGGGCGAGTTCGGCACGTTCTTCATCGGCTACGCCCGTACCCCGGACGTGACCGAGGAGATGCTGAGGAACATGTTCCTCGGCGACCGTCCGGGCGTGCACGATCGCATCCTCGACTTCTCGACCGCGATCACCGGATGCCTGTTCCACGTGCCGACCGTCACCTTTCTCGACGACCCTCCCGCCGCTCCCGGCGGCACGGCGAAGGCAGCGGACGACTCACTGGGAATCGGCAGCCTCAAGGAAGTCTGATCGACCCGAAGCGCCTCACCAAGAGCAGGATCCGTACCGCGTCCCCGGCCGGCGGAAGATCCGGACCCGTGTGCATGACCGCTACCGCGCGTGCGGGATCGTGATGCGACTGAGCGGCCGTCGCGACGCGGGCTCGTGTCCAGCCTGCGGCCGCATCGGCCGTGCACCGCCCTGGTGGCCAGTACCTCGAAGCCCTGGAACAGCACGTCCTGCCAGGCGGTTTTGTCACGGTTCATGTCCTGAGCGTCGACGCCGACGGGACGGTTCACCAGGCCTTCACCAGAATATGACGGAGCGTCATGCCTAGTGGATCACGGCGGGGCGCGTACCCCGGCTCACGGCCTGGAATCGAACAGCCCCTTCACGGGCCGTGACGGCTCCCCGTGATCGCTGCCAGAGCCCGCTGGTGGTCGCAACAGCCAGCTATCGGCCGCTCACCCCGCCCGTCTCGCCGCAGATTGCCCGGTGCCCGGGCATCCCTGCCGGGCAGGAGCCGGAAGTAGAGATCACCCCAGGAATGCGAGAGGGCCCGGATCGCATGGATCCGGGCCCTCTTCATGAGTAGCGGGGACAGGATTTGAACCTGCGACCTCTGGGTTATGAGCCCAGCGAGCTACCGAGCTGCTCCACCCCGCGTCGGTAAACCCCACCGTACGCCATCACAGCGTGCGCCGGAGACCACCGTCTGCTCACGGGGGCAATACCGAGGACAGAGACGCCGTGCGGTGTCGGACGGATCGGGTGACCTAAAGCTCCGCATCCGCTCATCCGGTCCCTGTCTCAACGGCCTCAGACGCGGCGGGCTTTGCGCTCCGGCGACTCCTGCGCCCAAGCCCGCGAAGGCTGGGTTACACGCCGGCGGCGGTGACCACGGCGTCGGTGGCGAAGCCGAGGAGCAGGCCGAGCAGAATCATCCAGGTGGTCAGCTCTTTCATGCCGGTGCGGCGTGCGACGGCCAGGAGTTCGATGACGACGTAGAGGATGGAGCCGGCGGCGAGCCCGAGGAATGCGATGGACAGGGTGTCGTTGACCAGATGCTGGCCGACCAGGGTGCCGACGAAGGTGGGGCCGCCACCGATGAGGCCGAGCAGAGCCAGGTGACTCCAGGAGGGCCGTTGGCCGTCGGCGGCGAGTGGGGCGACGATGCCGAAGCCTTCAGTGGCGTTGTGCAGGCCAAAGCCGATGATCAGCAGGACGGCCAGGGAGATCTCGCCGGTGGCGGCGGAGTTACCGATGGCCAGGCCCTCTGCGAAGTTGTGCAGACCGATACCGGTGGCAATCATCAGCGCGAGCCCACCGGCTTGGGAGCGGGTCGGCCGAGACAGTTCGGTGGCGGCGGCAGCGCCCGGCCCGTGGGGGCGGCCAGGGCTCTGGCGGCGCGCCATGAAGCGGTCCCAGTAGACGAGCCCGGCCAGTCCGGCGGCCAGGGCTGCGGCCAGGGCGAGACCACCCGTGAGTGAGGTGCCCCAGGCGTGGTCGCTCAGGGCGGCGTCGGTGGGCTCCCAAGCAGCGCTGAGTACGTCCCACAGCAGGAAGACCAAGATGCCGATGGCGACCGCATTGAGTCCGGCTCGCAAGCGCGGGGCGGGGTTCTTGAGCCGCCCTATCGGCAGACCGAGGTAGATGGTGAAGCCGGCGATCGCACCGAGCAGGGCGATCTGCGATGAGGACATGGGAGCTCCGAGCAGGCATAAGCAGGACGTAAACGCGAGCAGACCATAAGACAGGTTAGGCTTACCTAACAACCAAGCGCAGGTAATACCTCCCCCGCTCCTCGTTTCTCACGCCCCTGCGGGTCAGACGCCCTCGCCGTCCCGCGCTGCCGAGATTACGGATGCACGCGGCCATGCCTGCTGCTCCCTCCATACCGACGGCCTCACCGAAAGCCGCGAAAGCCGCCGGGACCCGATCGAGGGTGACGCGCAGCTCAAGCGCCGCGCACGCGCGTATCGGAAGCACGCCAATCGGAGCCTCGGGAGCGATCGCCGGGGGCCTCGGCTGCTGTCTGGTGCTGTATCCGAAGGCCGGTGCACGCCGCCCCCATCCGAGCCGCGCCGCCTGCTGCGGGGCAGGCAGGCGCGTCCCCGCTGGTGAACTACCGGGCCGTCTGGGTGTGCACGTACTCCACGAGGCGGGTCAACGCGTCCGGGTCCATCGTCGGCAGGACGCCGTGGCCGAGGTTGAAGACATGGCCCTCGAGACCGGCGGCGGCGTCGAGCACCTCGCGGGTCTTGGCCTGCACCGCGTCCGTCGTGGAGAACAGGACGGCCGGGTCGAGGTTGCCCTGGAGGGCCTTGCCGGGGCCGACGCGGCGGGCGGCCTCGTCGAGCGGCACGCGCCAGTCGACGCCGACCACGTCCGCGCCCGCCTCGCCCATGAGGCCGAGCAGCTCACCGGTGCCGACACCGAAGTGGATGCGTGGGACGCCGTACGACGCCACGGCCTCGAAGACCTTGGCGGACGCGGGCATCACCGAGCGGCGGTAGTCGGCGGGTGCCAGGGCGCCGACCCAGGAGTCGAAGAGCTGGACGGCGCTCGCGCCCGCCTCGATCTGCACCTTCAGGAAGGCGGAGGTGATCTCGGCGAGACGGTCGAGCAGGTCGGCCCACAGCTGCGGGTCGCCGTACATGAGCGCCTTGGTGTGCTCGTGGTTCTTGGACGGCCCGCCCTCCACGAGGTAGCTCGCGAGGGTGAAAGGCGCGCCCGCGAAGCCGATGAGGGGGGTGGCACCGAGCTCGGCCGTGAGCAGGCCGATGGCCTCGGTGACGTAACCGACGTCCTCGGGGGTCAGATCGCGCAGCTGGGCCAGGTCGGCGCGGGTGCGGATCGGGTTCTGGACGACGGGGCCGACGCCGGGCTTGATGTCCAGGTCGATGCCGATGGCCTTCAGCGGTACGACGATGTCGCTGAAGTAGATCGCCGCGTCCACGTTGTGCCGGCGCACCGGCTGGAGCGTGATCTCGGCGACCAGCTCGGGCCGCATGCACGACTCCAGCATGGGGATGCCTTCGCGCACCTTGAGGTACTCGGGCAGCGAGCGACCGGCCTGCCGCATGAACCACACCGGCGTGTGCGGCACGGGCTCGCGCCTGCACGCCTTGAGGAAGGCGGACTCGTACGTGGCTGTCGGCTGCTGGCCCGAGGGGCGGCGATCGTTGGCACTCACGCCGGAAAGTCTCGCACGACCCGCCGACGCTCCAGGCGCGCAGGGGGCGCCCGGGGGCTCGTCGGCGCGGCGCGATCCGGACAGTGGTCCGGCGCACGGGTGTCTCTCCCTGCACGGAGCGTCAGTTCCCCTTAATCTTCCCCGCATGGCTGCGGCTCAGGGACGACTGTCGGACGGCGCTGGCGGAATGGACGAGGCGAAGGAGGGGGACGGGGATGCGACGGATTCGGTTCCCTTGCCCTTCCGGGCGGCCGTCGACGCGCTGAGGGCCGCGCGGCTGCGGCCGGATATCGAGATCGACCCGACGCGCCCGCCGCAGCGGCTGGCC
Source organism: Streptomyces sp. NPDC048415 (assembly GCF_040651675.1). Taxonomy (NCBI): domain Bacteria; kingdom Bacillati; phylum Actinomycetota; class Actinomycetes; order Kitasatosporales; family Streptomycetaceae; genus Streptomyces; species Streptomyces sp. NPDC048415. Next base: position 29,974 of record NZ_JBEZKJ010000037.1, read on the forward strand.
CCGTACGCGTACGCGCTGGAGGCCGCGGTCGTCGCCGACGACGAGGATCTCGCCGACGGCCGCCTCGTGCTGCTGCACGACCCTGCGGGACACGACGCCTGGCAGGGCTCCTTCCGTCTGGTGACCCTGGTCCGCGCGGAGCTGGAGCCGGAGATGGCCGCCGACCCGCTGCTCCCCGAGGTCTGCTGGTCATGGCTGACCGGCGCGCTGCAGGCCCGCGGTCTGTCGTACGGCGAAGCGAGCGGCACTGTCACCCGCGCGAGCTCGCATTATTTCGGCGGCCTCGCGGAGCGGCCCGCCGCCTCCCAGATCGAGATCCGGGCGTCGTGGACGCCCCGGGAGGGCCTGGGCGGCGTCCCGGACACGGCCGCGCACCTCGCGGCCTGGTGCGATCTGCTGTGCCAGGTCGCCGGGCTCCCGCCGGCGGCCCCGGGCGACGCGTCGGTGGTCACCCTTCCTCAGCGCCGGGGCCCACAGTCCCGCTGAGCGTCCGGGACACCGCATGACGACGCGCGATTCTTACCGGTTCTTTGTCGATACGGCCACTTTCGGCCGCGTATTGACGCGGAGCGACTCGGTTCGATCTTCGGATGATCGATCGCGTGTCCGAATTGCACGGATTGTTACTCACCAAATCGTGATCATTCTCTAAAGGAGGACGGGTTTGGTGCCGAAGACGTCTGTGACCTTGAAAGCACGGTTCGTCCCGGCTCCATCCCCAGAGCCGGCCCCCGTCCCGCCCCCCAGGAGGCCTGGTGTCCGTTCTCCTCGAGCAGCCCGCAAGCCTGGTCGCCTACCGCCCGAACAAGCCGACCGCCATGGTGGTCGTGGCCGACCCCCGGGTCCGCTCCACCGTCACCCGCCATCTGTGGGCGCTCGGAGTGCGTGACGTCATCGAGGCGTCGTCCGTCGCGGAGGCCCGTCCCCGAATCGGCAACCCGCGCGACATCTGCGTCGCCGACGTCCACCTGCCCGACGGCAGTGGACTGACCCTGCTGTCCGAGACCCGAGCCGCGGGCTGGCCCAACGGCCTGGCCCTCTCCGCCGCCGACGACATCGGTGCCGTACGCAACGCCCTCGCGGGCGGCGTCAAGGGCTACGTCGTCACCGGCACCCGTACGAACGTCGGACTGCCCACCCGCCCCGGCGTCGCGCCCATCGGCTCGGCCGCCGCCCGGATGCACCGCCGCCCCCCGGGTTCCCCGAGCCACCCGGGTGGCTACCGCGAGCTGTCCGGACGAGAGGTCGAGGTCCTTCGACTGGTCGCGGAGGGCCAGTCGAACAAGGCCATCGGCGTCTCCATGGGCCTGTCCGCGCTGACCGTCAAGAGCCACCTCGCCCGCATCGCCCGCAAGCTCGGCACGGGCGACCGCGCCGGGATGGTGGCGGTGGCCCTGCGGACCGGAATCATCCACTGAGACCCCCGCCCGCCCGTTCGTGAACGCGATCTTTCACTGACCTGACTGGTTTACGACCCTCAGACGCCCGTCGACGGAACGTTCCGTCGGCGGGCGTTGTCCATACACGGATACCCTTGACAGGTGACCGACGCCCAAGAGACCGCAGCAGACAGCTCACTGCGAACCACCGGAGGCGGCCCTCCGGACGACGTCGAAACGGCGCCGATCCCTTTGCTTGAGCCCCGAGACGGCATTCCGCCCGTGATCGCCGACGACGCCTCGCTCGCCGAGGTGATCGCCGCCTTCGCCGCCGGATCCGGCCCCGTAGCCGTCGACGCCGAACGCGCGTCCGGGTACCGATACGGCCAGCGCGCCTATCTGGTGCAGCTGCGCCGCGAGGGCGCCGGCTCCGCGCTGATCGATCCCGTCGCCTGCCCCGACCTGTCGGGCCTCGGCGAGGCGATCTCCGGAGTGGAGTGGGTGCTGCACGCGGCCACCCAGGACCTGCCCTGTCTGCGCGAGATAGGCATGATCCCGACCCGGCTCTTCGACACCGAGCTGGCCGGACGCCTCGCCGGGTTCCCCCGGGTGGGCCTCGGCGCGATGGTCGAGAGCGTCCTCGGCTTCGTACTGGAGAAGGGGCACTCCGCCGTCGACTGGTCGACACGTCCGCTGCCCGAGCCGTGGCTGCGCTATGCCGCGCTCGACGTGGAACTCCTCGTCGACCTGCGCGACGCCCTGGAGAAGGAACTCGACCGGCAGGGCAAGCTGGAGTGGGCCCAGCAGGAGTTCGACGCGATCGCGCAGGCCGAGCCCGCGCCGCCGCGCAAGGACCCCTGGCGCCGTACCTCCGGGATGCACAAGGTGCGCCGCCGCCGGCAGATGGGGGTCGTCAAGGAGCTGTGGGAGACCCGCGACCGGGTCGCCCAGCGCCGGGACATCTCTCCGGGCAAGGTGCTCGGCGACGCGGCGATCGTCGAGGCCGCGCTGGCCCTGCCCGCGAATGTGCACGCTCTCGCCGCGCTGAACGGCTTCGGGCACCGCATGGGGCGGCGCCAGCTGGAGCAGTGGCAGGCCGCCGTCGACCGTGCGAAGGCGCTGCCGGACTCCGAGCTGCCCCAGCCGGGCCAGGCGGTGACCGGGCCCCCGCCGCCGCGTGCCTGGGCCGACAAGGACCCGGCCGCCGCCGCCCGGCTCTCCGCCGCGCGCGCCGCGGTGTCGGCGCTCGCCGAGCAGCTGGCCATGCCGCAGGAGAACCTGATCACGCCGGACACCGTGCGGCGCGTGTGCTGGGAGCCGCCCGCCACACCGGACGCGGACTCGGTCGCTGCGGCCCTCACCGGCTGCGGGGCACGCCCCTGGCAGGTCGAGCAGGTCACGCCCATGCTGGTGGCCGCCCTGACGGCGACCAAGGCCTGAACCTCACCCCGTTCACTTGGTCCACGCCCCGCGTGAACCCGTTGCAGAAGCGCTGGAGGAACAGGAAGACGATCTCCGTCGGGAGGATGACGAGCACCGCCCCGGCCGAGATCGTCTCCCAGTGCGCGCCGAACGGACCCCGGAAGCGGAACAACGACGTCGAGATCACGCCAAGATCCTCGGACGGCATGTACAGGAACGAGGCGGCCCGCGAGCTGGGCTGGGCGCCCGACCTCACCGCCCGGTCGCTGTCGAGCCGGCGAGTCGACGTGTGGGACTCGCTATCTGCCGCCCCGCGAAACTGCTCGGGCTCGAACCGTCCTACATGGAGTTTCATCTCCGGCGTGGTGAGCGTGCTGACCGAGCCATGACGTGCACGGATTCGGGGCGGTGGTGGCGCGTACGTTGTTCGGCGTGATCACCGGGGAGGGGCCCGGATCGCATCCGGTACCTGCGCCGGTTCTGACGCCTCGGGGGTCTATGGCGCCGCCGTGGGGGTAGTCGACCCGGCTGTGGACGGGCGTTCCGCAGGGCGGAACGGGTGGGCACCAGCCTGCGGCGCCGGGTGCCTTGCGAGCCGCGGGACGGTGTGTGACGTTCGCCGCTCCAGCCCGGGGGGCTGGGCACTTACATTACCCGCGAGTAGCATGGGTTCTGAGCGCGCGCTCAGCGCATCGCAGCAGTGCCATCCCGCATCTGGAGGAGAGCCATCGTGCCTCGTACCGTCAGGGACGTCGTCTTCGTCGACGGCGTCCGCACCCCGTTCGGCAAGGCGGGCCCGAAGGGCATCTACCACGAGACCCGCGCCGACGACCTCGTCGTGAAGGCCATCCGGGAGCTGCTGCGCCGCAACCCCGGCCTGGACCCGAAGAAGATCGACGAGGTCGCCATCGCCGCGACCACGCAGATCGGTGACCAGGGTCTGACGCTGGGCCGCACGGCCGGCATCCTCGCCGGGCTTCCCCAGTCGGTGCCCGGCTATTCCATCGACCGCATGTGCGCGGGCGCGCTGACCGCCGTCACCGCCACCGCGGGCTCCATCGCTTTTGGTGCGTACGACGCCGTCATCGCCGGTGGTGTCGAGCACATGGGCCGCCACCCCATGGGCGAGGGCGTGGACCCGAACCCGCGCTTCGTCAGCGAGAAGCTGGTCGACGAGTCCGCCCTGTTCATGGGCATGACCGCGGAGAACCTGCACGACCGCTACCCGCACATCACCAAGCAGCGGGCCGACGAGTACGCGGTGCGCTCGCAGGAGAAGGCCGCCAAGGCGTACGCCAACGGCAAGATCCAGCAGGACCTGGTGCCGATCTCGGTGCGCAACACCAACGCGGAGGTCGGCGAGACGGGCTTCGGCCTGGTCACCGCCGACGAGCCGATGCGCCCGGGTACGACGCTGGAGAACCTGGCCGGTCTGAAGACGCCGTTCCGCGTCCACGGCCGTGTCACGGCCGGTAACGCCGCCGGTCTGAACGACGGTGCCACCGCGTCGATCATCGCCAGCGAAGACTTCGCGCGCGAGAACAACCTGCCGGTCAAGATGCGCCTGGTCTCGTACGCCTTCGTGGGCGTCGAGCCCGAGGTGATGGGCTACGGCCCGATCCCGGCGACCGAGAAGGCCCTCGCCAAGGCGGGCCTGTCGATCGAGGACATCAACCTCTTCGAGGTCAACGAGGCCTTCGCCGTCCAGGTCCTGGCCTTCCTCGACCACTACGGCATCGCCGACGACGACGCGCGCGTCAACCAGTACGGCGGCGCCATCGCCTTCGGTCACCCGCTGGCCTCCTCCGGCGTGCGTCTGATGACGCAGCTGGCCCGCCAGTTCGAGGAGCAGCCCGAGGTCCGTTACGGCCTCACCACCATGTGTGTCGGCTTCGGCATGGGCGCCACGGTGATCTGGGAGAACCCGCACCACAAGGACGCCGGAGGCGACAAGTGAGCACCACCGAACTCCTCAAGGGCGCGGCCGAGCTGTTCCCCGACGAGGTCGTGACGTCCGCGCACGTCCGCCACCTCGACCTGCCGTACGGCGCTGGGCGCTTCGCGCTCATCACCCTCGACAACGGCTTCGACCACACCAAGCCGACCACCTTCGGCCCGGCCTCGCTGGCGAACCTCAACACCGCCGTCGACCAGGTCGAGAAGGAGGCCGCGGCCGGCGAGATCGTCGGTGTCGGCATCACCGGCAAGCCGTTCATCTTCGCGGTCGGCGCCGACCTCAAGGGCGTCGAGCTGCTCAAGAAGCACGAGGACGCGCTCGCCATCGGCAAGGGCGGCCACGAGGTCTTCAAGCGTCTCGCGGGCATCGCGGTCCCGACCTTCGCGTACTACAACGGTGCGGCGATGGGCGGCGGCGTCGAGGTCGGCCTGCACTGCACGTACCGCACGGTGTCGAAGGCCCTGCCCGCCTTCTCGCTGCCCGAGGTCTTCCTCGGTCTGGTGCCGGGCTGGGGCGGCTGCACGCTGCTGCCGAACCTGATCGGCGCGGACCGCGCGGTGAGCGTGATCATCGAGAACTCGCTCAACCAGAACAAGCAGCTCAAGGGCCAGCAGGTCTTCGACCTCGGTATCGCCGACGCGCTCTTCGAAGGCGCGGACTTCCTGGAGCAGTCGCTGCTGTGGACGGCGTCCGTCCTCAAGGGCGACATCACGGTCGAGCGTCCCGAGATCGACCGCGGCGAGGCCTGGGACCAGGCCGTCGCCAAGGGCCGCTTCATCGCCGACGGCAAGGTGCACGGGGCGGCCCCGGCTGCCTACCGCGCGCTGGACATCATCGCCGCGGCCAAGGACGGTGACCTGCAGAAGGGGTACGACGCCGAGGACGTGGCGCTCGCCGACCTCATCATGGGCGGCGAACTGCGCTCCGGCATCTACGCCTTCAACCTGGTCCAAAAGCGCGGCAAGCGCCCGGCGGGCGCGCCGGACAAGTCCCTCGCGCGTCCGGTCACCAAGGTCGGCGTCGTGGGCGCGGGCCTGATGGCCTCGCAGCTCGCGCTGCTCTTCCTGCGCCGCCTCGAGGTGCCGGTCGTGCTGACCGACATCGACCAGGAGCGCGTCGACAAGGGTGTGGGCTACGTCCACGCCGAGATCGACAAGCTGCTCGGCAAGCGCCGTATCAACCAGGACAAGGCCAACCGCCTCAAGGCCCTGGTCACCGGTGTGCTGGACAAGGCCGAGGGCTTCTCCGACGCCGACTTCATCATCGAGGCAGTCTTCGAGGAGATCGGCGTCAAGCAGCAGGTGTTCGCGGAGGTCGAGGCGGTCGCTCCGGCGCACGCGATCCTCGCCACCAACACCTCGTCCCTCTCGGTCACCGAGATGGCGTCGAAGCTGAAGAACCCCGAGCGGGTCGTGGGCTTCCACTTCTTCAACCCGGTCGCGATCCTGCCGCTGCTGGAGATCGTGCGGGGCGAGGCGACCGACGACGCCTCCCTGGCCACGGCGTTCGCCGTCGCCAAGAAGCTGAGGAAGACGGCGGTTTTGGTGAAGGACGCCCCGGCGTTCGTCGTCAACCGCATCCTCACCCGCTTCATGGGCGAGATCCAGAACGTCATCGACGAGGGCACGCCGGTCGAGGTCGCCGAGAAGGCGGTCGAGCCGCTCGGTCTGCCGATGTCGCCGCTCGTCCTGCTCGAGCTGGTCGGCCCCGCGATCGGTCTGCACGTCTCTCAGACCCTCAACCGGGCCTTCCCGGACCGCTTCACGGTCTCCCCGAACCTCGCCGCCGTCGTCAAGGCGGGCAAGCGCGGCTTCTACGTGTACGACTCCGGGAAGCCGGAGCTGGACCCCGAGGTTGCGGCCCTGTTGAAGCAGGGCGATGTCGTCCTGACCGAGGAGCAGGTCCGCGCGCGTGTCCTCGACGCCGTCGCCCAGGAGATCGGGCTCATGCTCGACGAGGGTGTCGTCGCCGAGGCCCAGGACATCGACCTCTGCCTGATCACCGGCGCCGGCTGGCCCTTCCACCTGGGTGGCATCACGCCGTACCTGGACCGCGAGGGTGTCTCCGAGCGGGTGAACGGGAAGCGGTTCCTTTCGCAGGGCGTGGCTTCCGTCCCGGCGTAAGCGCTCCGCTGTGAACGCCGGGTGCCCGGCACGCCAACTGGTGTGCCGGGTACCGGTGTTTCGCCCCCTCCGCCCCTACCCTCCCCCACTCTCGGCTTCGCTCGAGCGGGGGGACCCCCACCGTACCTGGGGGCTCCCGCCCCCAGACCCCCGTATCGCGCTTCGCGCTCGTCCTCAAACGCCGGACGGGCTATGAATCCTCCCTCAGACTGCCCGCCATGCCTCCAGCGCGAGCCCCGGCTCGTCCTTGCGGCGGGTGAGGAGCAGCTCGCCGGTCGACGGGAGCAGGATCGCCGCGACCACCCGGCCCGCGTCGTCCTCGGCGAGCGACACCAGCGCGTCGGCGGGGAGCCCCGGCCCCGACTCCGTCCACCAGGCACCCGCGGCCTCGTCCTCGGTCGGATACGCGGCGAAGACGACCCGTCCACTCGCCGAACGCTGCGCGAGCAACGTGCAGTCGTGACCGTCGAGTTCACAGCGGATGGCGGACACGGCCCCGGGCCCTGCGGTGGCGAGGAGGGCTACCGGCTTGGTGCCGGGGCGCCAGGCGCACAGGTCACCCGACTCGTCGGTGAAGAAGAGCGTGGTGGAGCCGGGGGAGGTCGCGAGCGCGCGCAGGGTGCCCGGACGTACCGGCGTCTCCAAGGCCTCTTCGAGCACGGGTTGCGCGCCCGGCTCCTCCTGCCGCCAGTGCAGGATGCCGCCCGGGACGGCCGCGTACAGTTCGACGCGTCCGCACTCCCCGGTCACGGCCGCCAAGTCCTCCTGCACGTCACGCCCCTTGAGGTCGCGCCAGGGGTCCCAGCCGCCCTTCTCCTTCTGGGCGAGCATGCTCACCCCGCCGCCCTTGTTGCGTACGAAGACATGGGCGCGCCCCTCGGCGTCGACCGCGACGGCGGGGGTGCCTGTCCGGCCGCCCGTCTTGTCGGGGTGCCCGAGGGGGTTCCAGTCAAGGGCGGCAAGGCGCGGCCGGAAGTGCGTGGAGTGGACGAGGCCCGACTCGTCGCGGACCGTGGGCCGCCAGGAGACGAGATGGGCGTAGCCGTCGGGGCCCCGGCCCACGGCGAGTACGGGGTGCAGGCGTTGGTCGCCGCCCACGGTGCGCGGAGGGTCCCAGGGGCCGCCGGGTCCGCGCTCCGCCCGGCATTGGACGGCGGCCGCCGACAGCAGGTACGCGCAGAGCCTGCCGTCGCGGCCGCGTATGAGCCAGTCGCCGTTCACCGGTTCACTTTAATCGGGGGCGGGACGCTCGGTGCGGCCCGCCCCCGCCCGCTCACAGGCGCTTGGCGCTGCGGAACAGGCCGGCGTAGAAGCCGTTGCCGTCGATGCGGGACACGCCGCCCTGGTCGCCCATGGTCGGACCGTTGACCTCCTTGCGGCTGGAGACGAAGACCCGGTGGCCGTCGGTGTCGAGGCCCAGGTACAGCGCCACGTGGTCGATGTGGTTGCCGGTGCGGTGGTCCATCTTGAAGAACAGCAGGTCGCCGGGTTGCAGGACGTCGATGTTCTTCGGGCGTGTGTACCAGGGCGAGGGGCCCTGCATCTTGATGATGTCGACGCCGGTCTTCGAGCGGGCCATGCCGTCGGCGCTGCGCGCCAGGCCGTCGCCCGAGGTGTTCGTGGCCATCAGCGGGTAGCGGGCGCGGTAGCCCCAGATCATCCGCATGAAGCCGGAGCAGTCCAGCGCCCGGTAGCGCTCCTTGCGCGCTGCCAAGGTGGTGCCGCTGCGGAAGGTGTAGGAGATGCCGAGGTAGTCGTAGAAGTCGTTCTGCTCCAGGCGGTCCACGCCGTCCGCCTTGAACGGGCCGAACACCGCGTCGCCCGCGTACGGGATGCCCTCGTCGTCCTTCTTCACCGGAGCGCCCTGCACGTACTGGAAGGCGTACGCGAAGATGTCGTCCTCCTGGCTGCCGTAGTTCTGCTTGAACCAGTCCTTGAACCACTTCTCCTTCTCGGAGCCCTTGGTCCACGGCTCCGGCATCAGGCGTACCCAGTCCTCCGTCACCACCTTGGACTTGGTGTTGGCCGGCTCGCCGAAGGTGCGGGAGGGGCCGCGCAGGGTGGCGGTGCGGGCGTTGTCCGTGAAGGTGGCGAGGACCTGGCCCTTGGCGCCGCGCAGCACCGTGCGCTGCGGGTTCTTCAGTCGCTCCCAGGTCTGCTTGCCGCCCTGCTGTCCGGTGCTGGACTCCAGGTTCGGTTCGTCCGTGACGGCCTGCACCGACGGCGCCTTGGCCTGTTCGTCCTTGCGCAGCTCCACCGTGAGGTAGCCGCTGGCGCCGAGCAGCGCGAGCACGGTCACGGCGTGGACGACGGGGCGTTTCTTCTTGGGGGGCATGTGGTCGACTCCGGTGGTCAGGCGGACGGCATGACGCCGAGGAGGATTCCGGCGGTGAGGACGACATAGGCCATCAGCGTCACCGAGCCGGTGGCCAGCAGCGTGGGGCCCTTGGGCTGGCGCACCAGCTGGTAGGCGATCAGGCCGGGCACGATGAACCCGAGCGTCTGGTTCGCGTACATCAGCGGGAACTCGAGCGACAGCACGATCATCACGGTCGCCTGGAGCGTCACGCCGAGCAGCACGACCGCGGCGAACAGCCGCTTGCCGTAAAGGATCACGAACTTCTGCATCAGCAGCGTGCCGACATACGTCAGCACGGTGACGCCGACCACCATCGCCGCGCGCTGGAGGTCCTCGACGAGGGTCAGCGCCAGCCAGCCGGGGGTGATCATGCCGCCCGGCGAGAGGTTGGTCGTCAGATAGCAGACCAGCGAGAAGAGCAGCCCGATGGCGATGCCGATCGCGGCGATCTCGGGGGTGAGGACGGAGGGGATCAACGGTGCTGCTCTCCTGGGTTCTGCCACTGCTGAGAGTCGTCGGCGGGGGACGCGGGCGGGACGCGGGGCTCGAACAGACCGCGGGATTGCGGTGGTTCGTGGCGCTGTGGTGGTTCCGGGTGCTGCTGAGGTTGGCGGTGCTGCTGCGGGACGGCGGGCGCCTGGACGGCGGTCGGCCAGGGCTCACGAGGGTGCTGGGGCTGCCGGGTCTGCTGCTGCGGTTGCTGCGACTGCGGCGGCTGCGGCTGATGCGGCTGATGCGCGTACGGGTCGGCGGCGTAGTCCCCCGTCGTCTCCGGATACGGCCGCTGCGCCCCGCGCTGCGTCGGCACATGGGCGTGGGGTCCGGCGTCACCCGAGCCCGCGTACGGCGCGTACCGCGTCTCGTACGCCTCCGAGTACTGCTGGTACGGGTCGAGGTGGGGGGCGTACAGCTGCACCGTCTCGACGTGCTGCGCCGCCGGTGCGCGCTCGGCCGGCTGCTCCGACACCTCGTCGGGGCTCTCGTCCGCCGGGAGTTCGGCCAGGTGCTCGAGGAGCAGCTCGCCCTGGCCGTGGATGTTGCCGATGGCGACCAGCGAGGAATCGGGGCCGAGGCGGGCGAGGAGCTGCCGCATGAACTCCTCGGGATCACGGCGGTCGCCGCCGAGGTCGACGGCGCGGTCGCGGTAGGCGGCCGGGATCGCGTCGATGGCGCTCTTGGCCGGGTGGCCGATCACGAAGACCTGCTCGGGGTCCAGCTCCGGGATGATCTCGCCCATCTGGCCGTTGCGTTCGACGCGGTCGGGACGGCAGTTGATGACGACGTTCAGCGGGCGGCTGACGGCGCCGAGGTCGAGCAGCTGGTTGATGTTCATCAGCGTCGACTCGGGGTCGTTGGCCGCGAAGACGTTGGCGAAGCGCAGCTTCTTGTCGTCGGGGGCGAGATACCGCTCGACGGAGAGGACACCGGGGTCCGGCGGGGCGTCGTACATGCCCTGCAGGGCGGTCTGCCGCTCCACGCCGACGAGGTCGGCGACGGTCAGCGCGATGGCGACGTTCTCCTTGAAGGTGAACCAGCTGAAGCCGCGCAGCTCTTCGTCGCTGACCGTCTCGGGGTCGGCGTACACGAGCTCGCAGTCCCGGGCGTCCGCCTCCTCCTGGAGGATGTGGAAGCGGTCCTTCTCGGCGGTGACGCAGATGCCGCCCTCGGGCATGGACCGGCACAGCGAGCGGGCGACGTCGTCCAGGGTGGGGCCCATCTCGGCGAGGTGGTCCTCGCGGACGTTGCACAGCACGCCGATGGTGGAGCGGATCAGCTTGGACTGGTTGATCTCCTGGAGGGCCGGCATCACGGCCATGCACTCGATGACGAGGGCGTCCGGATTGTATGCGGCCGCGCGGCGCACGATGCCGATCTGCTCGACGACGTTGGCGATGCCGAACTTGCGGTAGACCGGCTCCTCGGTGGCGTCGGGATGGATGAACCGGGCCGCGGTGCCGGTGGTCTTGGCCACGGTGGTCAGTCCGCCGCCGCGCAGGGCGCCCGCGCACAGCCGGGTGATGGACGACTTGCCGCGGATGCCGTTGACGAGCACGCGGGTCGGTATGTGGTCGAGGTTCACGAAGTGGCGCCGCTGTTCGACGATTCCGGCGATCAGCAGGATGGATCCGCACACCACGAGCACGGTGTAGAGGAAGAGCACGGTTCGGTCCTAGTTCCTTCCGACTCCGGCCGGGGTGCGTGCCCCGCCGTCACGTCCACGCCGGGCCCCCTGGAGCTGTTGTCTGATCAGCTCCAGACTGCGGGCGACGGCGCCGACCTCGTCGTGGTGGCGGGGATAGAGCACGGTCTTGCGGTCGCCGCCCGCGAGCGCCTCGGCCTGGCGGGCCAGTTCGCGCAGCGGCCGTACGACGACGATGTGCAGCCAGCCGAGGCAGGCCGCGGCGGCGGTCAGGCCGAGCAGCCCGGCGAGGACCGTGCGGTTCTGCAGGCTGTACTCGGGGATGGCGAGCCCGGAGGCGGGCTGCCAGCTGACGACCTTCCACCGCAGGGACTTGGCCTCGCCGCCGCCGGTGAAGGGGGCGACGGCCGCGACGCGCACGGTGGAGCCGCCGCGCTGGACGGCGGCGTACGCCTCCTTCTTTCCGAGCAGCGGGGCGAGATGGGAGGGCGCCTGCTGGAAGGCGAGGTAGCCGGAGTCCCCGCCGATGACACGGTTCTCGGCATCCAGGACCCGGACGTCACCCATGCCCTGGCGGCTGAGGAGGGCGTTGAGGAACTCGATGCGGAACTCGCCGACCACGGCGGCCCCGTCGCGTCCGGGCGCCTCGGCGGTGGCGGTGATGACGGGCTTCTTGCCGCCCTCGCCCGTCACTTCGAGGGACTTCGCGGAGGGGCCCTTGCCCGCCGTGTGGTGGGGGGTCCGGCCGGCCTGCGCGAGGATCGCGCCGTCGCCGCCGAGGACGTACAGCGACTGGTAGCGGTCGTGGTCCTCGAGGGTGCGCTCGAGGACGGTGCGCATGTCGTCGGCCGAGGTACGGTCGCCGATCAGCGCGGCGACGGCGGAGAGGTCCGCGTGGCCTTCGTTGAGGGCGCGGCGCACCCGGTCGCTGACGGTGGCGGTGCGCGACTTCTGGTCCCGGACGATCTGGTTCGGTACGCGTACGGAATCGTCGGCGCGGTTGAGCACCAGCATCAGCGGCGCCGACCAGACGAGCAGCAGCACGGCGCAGACGGCGAGCAGGGCGCGGGCGCCGAGTCCCTTGCGGGGCGCGGGGCCCTCCGCGTCGACGGGGGCACCTCCCAGTTGCTGCCGCAGGCGCTCCAGGGCGGCGCCGACCCGGGCGGCCTCTCCCGCCCTGGGCACGGTGACCGGGCGCGCGAGGTCGCCGCGGGTGAGGCGGCGGCTCTCCAGGAACAGCCGGATCAGCGGGCGCTGCACGGTGCCGAGCAGCACCATGACGGCGAGTCCGCCGATGAGCAGCAGGGCGCCGGCCGCGGCGATGCCGAACGCGGGCCGGGTGAGCTGCTCGGTGTGCTCACGGACGTCGACCTGGGTGACGACGGTGAGGCCGAGGCCGCTGGCCACGGTGGTCTCACCGGCGACGGGCGCGGCGAGGGTGGCGTAACCGCCGACGGTGCGTACGTCCTTGACGGCGTCGCCGGTGAGGTGACCGCTGACGCCGGTGTAGCCGCCCGAGCCGGGCTTCTTGGCGGTGATGGGGTTCTGCTGGGCCTTCTTGGCGGCGACACCGGCGAAGGACTTCAACTGCCGCTGGGCGCCCTTGGCGTCGAGGGCGCCGTGACTGCTGAGCACCCGCCCGGTGGAGTCGACGACTCCGATGGCGCGTCCGCCGGCCAGGCTCACGCCGGGGAAGGTCAGGCTGCTGGAGGCGACGAGGAGCTGCTGGGGCTGTCCCTTCCAGGACAGTACGGCGAGGGTGACCAGCCGGGTCTGGCCGTTGTCCATGCGGACCATGCGCGGGGCCAGGCCGTTCTTGGCGGAGAGCTTGCCGCGGTCGATCGCGGAGATCGGCACGCTCTCTCCGCGGGCGGCGAGCAGGTCGCCGGACTTGATCTCGATGACCGCGGTACCGCGCCACTTCTGGTAGACGTCGCCGACCTTGTCCAGGACGGTGTCCGCGGAGACGGGCTGTCCCTCGTTGAAGAGGGTGGCCGTGTTGGTGAGGTCGCTGATCGACTCGTCGAGCGAGGCCCGCAGGGCGACGGCGCCGTCCTCGGCGACGTACTGCTGCGAGGTGAGTACGGCCTTCGGAACGAGGACGTTGTCCGGCTTGCCGAGGGTCAGCGCGGTGATGCCCGCGAGCGTGAGGAGCAGAACGGACAAGGCGGCTATGGGTGGACGTATCCCGCCAATCAGGGACATGTCAGCCCTTCGACGGACCTTGTGCCGCCGCTTCGGACGCGCAGCGGCCAACGGGGTGCTCCTCTCGTGCAGTTGTAGGTGGGGCGTCGGATGCCCCGGGGGACAAATAGCGTCCCTGAGTGCACAGGAGTGCGACTCGGTCTATTCAGACCGTCCGATCAGACAAAGGGTTGCACAGCTTGGGGTAACACAGAGGAAACTCTGTTTGACTTCGATCACATCCGGGCATGCGGACTCTTTGCCTCCCCTCGGGACACGAGCCCCCCGTGGGCCCCTGCCTCCCCTGTGACTATCTTGGGTGCGGCCATGAGAGTGAACATGAACCGGGCGAAGTCGATCAGCCTCGCGGCGGCGGTCGTGGCCCTCGGCGTGCTCGCGGCCGGACTCGCCGCGTACGGCTTCGGCCGGGCCCACCAGCAGGGCGACGCCGATCCCTCCCCCGACCGCACTGGCCCCACCGCCCCCGCGGGCGTGCGCCTCGAACAGCGCGTCACCGACTACACCGCGGGCTTCTCCGAGGACTCCGGCTACCGCGAACCGCGCCGCTTCGAACGGCAGGCCGTCGCCGACGCGGTGGGCCAGATTCTCGACGGTCACCCCGACCGCGCCGACGCGCTCCTGACCGACATCGACTTCCAGCTGCGTACGCTGACCGACTCCACGACCGGACGCCGGTACGCCGAGCTGTCCGACCGTACGGAGCAGAGCCCCGCGCCACGCGGCTGGGGCCGCGTCTACATCGACCTGTCCGCGCCGGTCCGCTGGTCGGTGCAGGTACCGCACCCGGTCGCCGACGCGCACACCGAGCGGCTCGGCGCCCGGGTGCTGCTCGGCTCGCCCGGCGGGGTACTGGTGCTCGCGGGCGCGCACCGCAGGGCCGGAGTGGGTGACGCCGCGGACGTCGCGCACCGGCGTGACTCCGTCTTCGACGCCGTCTGCGACGAGCTGGCCGAGCGGGGGCTGCCCGGCATGCAGCTGCACGGCTTCGCCGACGACTCCGCGCCCGACCACGATGTCGTCGCCTCCACCGGCGAGGGCACCGTGGGCCGCGCCGACGGCCGTCGAATCGCCGACGCTCTCGGCGAGCACGGTTTCGTGGTGTGCCGCGCCTGGGTCCGCTCCTGCCCCCTGGAGGGGCACGAGAACGTGCAGGGGCGCAAGGCCGCCGCGGAGCGCGTGCCGTTCCTGCACATCGAGTTCGCGCGCACCGTCCGCGCGAGCGACGCGCGTACCTCCGAGGCGGCGGCGGCCGTACGGGCGGTCACGTCGCGGTGGGCGAGCGCCCCCGCGATCGTGCGACGCTGATCCCATGGACGACGGTTCCCTTCCCCTTCTCGTCATCGTCGACGCCGCGAACGTCGTCGGGTCCGTGCCCGATGGGTGGTGGCGGGACCGACGGGGTGCGGCGGAGCGGCTGCGGGACCGGCTCGCGCGGGACGGGCTGCCCGGGCATGCGGGACCCGTGGAGCTGGTCCTGGTCGTCGAGGGCGCGGCCAAGGGCGTGTCGTCCGTGCCGGGTGTCCGGGTCGTCGCCGCCCCCGGCAGCGGCGACGACCGCATCGTCGAACTCGTCGCCGAGGCCCGCGACCGCCCGTGCCTGGTCGTCACCGCCGACCGCGAACTGCGGCGCCGGGTGGCTGAGCTGGGGGCGGAGGTGGTGGGGCCGCGGGCGGTACGGGGTGACGCATAGAGGCGGGTTTCGCCCCCTCCGCCCCTACCCTTCCCGTACCTGGGGGCTCCCCCCCCAAACCCCCTTGTCGCGCTTCGCGCTCGTCCGCAAACGCCGGACGGGCTAGAAATTGCCCCGCCGTGCATACAGCACCGCCCCGTCCACCACCCCCGCCTCCGCGTACCCGGCGGCCAGCAGGCGCCGCAGGGACGGGAGCCGGTCGGGGGCGTACGGCTTGTCGTGGGAGTCGTCGACGACGAGGGCCGGCGGGTGGGCGGCCATCTCGTCGCGGAACACCGGCCAGGCACCCGCGACGGCGTACTTCTCGCCGACTTGGGGACCGTTGCGCCCGCCGCTGTAGTTGGTGAGGAGACCGGCGGTCAGATAGCGGCTGGCGGGCGCGCGGTCCGCCAGCCAGTACGTCTCCGGATGTATCCCCCAGATCAGGACCCGGTCACCGGGATCCGTGCGCCGGGCCACCGTGTCCGCGAGGCGGGTCGCGTGCGTGAGGCCGGGACGCGGCGCCAGCACCCCCCAGGCCAGGAACAGCGCACAGCAGCAGACCGAGGTGACAAGCGCGGTCACCAGCCGCTCGCGGGGCAGAGTCTGCAGCGCGGCCGTCGCCAACAGCGCCAGGGGCGGGATGAGTTGCAGATAGTAGTGGCCGAAGAAGTGGAAGCCGAGCATGACCGCCGAGGCCGACGAGGCCAGCCACAGCCACAGCTCCCCCGACCCCGTACGCGCGAGGCGCAGAGCGCGTACGACCGGCGGAAGCAGCCCCGCGCAGGCGACCAGCAGAATCGCCGTGTTGACCAATCCCCTTGTCAGCACGTGGAGTTCGGAGCCGGTGAAGGAGGCGTACGCACCCGAACCGGTGACGGTCCAGAACAGGAACCCGGCCGGGTCGGTGAGCAGCGCCGCGCAGAGCACCGGAACGACCGTGCCAACTCCGAGCCGTGCGACGTCCGTTCGCGAGGAGCCGCACCGGTGCAGCAGCCACACCACCGGCACCAGTACCGCCGCACCCGGCTGTTTCGTCAGGAACGCGCACGCGACCGCGAGCCCGGCCGCTGTCCAGCGGCGCCGGTCCGCGCACCACATCGCGGCGGCCGTGCACGGCAGCATGAAGACCTCGAAGGTCGCGGCCTGCGCGTCCTCGGGGTTGAGCCCGATGGAGGTCAGCAGATACAGGACGCCCGCGGTGTGTCCGGCCGTCCCGCCCCAGCGGCGCCGGGCCAGCGACGTCAGCAGCACGGCGGTCGAGAGCTGGGCGAGCACCGCGAGGATACGGACCGAGGTGAGCGAGTCGGACCCGCAGACCGCGAACGCCACCTCGTACAGCCACGGCACCAGCGGCGGCTTGCGGTCCACGACCGTCTCGTACAGCTCTCCCCCGTGCGCCAGTATCCGCGCCTGGACGGCGAGATAGCCCTCGTCGGGGCTCCAGAGCGGCCGCAGGAAGGAGGGGGCCCGGGTGACGCAGGCGAGCAGGGTCAGCACGGGCAGGGCCCGTCTCCAGTAGCCGCGGTCCACAACCGGCGACGTAACTACGGAGCGTGGTGATTCCAGGAGCCCGGCGACCATAGGGTGCACGCTATCCGGCTCCGCAGTCCCCACCTGAGCGGGACATACGGGGCCGGAGCAGGAAGGGGGGTCGATTACTCGGTGTCGCGTCCCGGCGGCTTCAGTACCTGGCCCACCGACGTCTCCTCCTGTCGGCCGAGGCGGCTGTGCGAACGGCCGTACAGGAAGTAGATGAAGAACCCGATCACCATCCAGACCGCGAACCGCACCCAGGTCTCCGCGGGCAGGTTCACCATCAGCCACAGCGAGGCGAGCACCGAGAGGATCGGCACCAGCGGCACCAGCGGGGTGCGGAAGGAGCGGTGCAGGTCGGGGCGGGTGCGGCGGAGGATGATGACGCCGATGGCGACGACGACGAAGGCGAAGAGCGTACCGATGTTGACCAGTTCGGCCAGTGCGCTGAGGCTGGTGAAACCCGCGACGATCGCGATGATCACGCCGAGCAGGATGGTCGGCCGGTGCGGGGTGCGGAACTTCGGGTGGACGCGGGAGAAGAACCGCGGCAGCAGCCCGTCGCGGCTCATCGCGAAGAAGACCCGGGTCTGGCCGAGCAGCAGGATCATGCAGACCGTCGTCAGACCGACGGCGGCGCCGAAGCTGATGACGCCCGCGTACCAGGGGTGCCCGGTCGCCTTGAAGGCGTCGGCGAGCGGGGCGTCGATGGACAGTCTGCGGTAGTTCTGCATGCCCGTGACGACGATCGACACGGCGACGTAGAGGGTGGTGCAGATCAGCAGGGAGCCGAGGATGCCGCGCGGCATGTCGCGCTGCGGGTTCTTCGTCTCCTCGGCGGCCGTCGCGACGACGTCGAAGCCGATGAAGGCGAAGAAGACGACGGAGGCGGCGGTGAAGATGCCCATCACACCGAAGTTGGAGGGCGCCCAGCCGAACATCAGCTGGATCAGCGGGGCTTGGAGACTGCCGCCCGCCGGCACCGGCTGGGCCTTCGGAATGAACGGCTTGTAGTTGTCGCCGCTGATGAAGAACGCGCCCGCGATGATCACGATCAGCACCACGGTGACCTTGACGGCGACCACGACCGAGGTGACCCGGGCGGAGAGCTTCACGCCGACGACGAGAATGGCGGTGAGCACCAGGACCAGGACCGCGGCGAGGATGTCGAAGCCGAAGCCGGAGGCGCCGTCCCGGCCGCCGAGCGAAGCGGGCATGTGCCAGCCCGCGTTGTCCAGCAGGGAGCGCACATACCCCGACCAGCCGACGGCGACCACCGCCGTGCCGAGCGCGAACTCCAGGACCAGGTCCCAGCCGATGATCCAGGCGGGCAGCTCGCCGAGCGAGGCGTACGAGAAGGTGTACGCCGATCCCGCCACCGGAACCGTGGAGGCGAACTCCGCGTAGCACAGCGCCGCGAGGCCGCAGGCGACGCCCGCCGCGACGAACGCCAGCGACACCGCGGGGCCCGCGTTCTGCTTGGCCACCTTGCCGGTGAGGACGAAGATGCCGGTGCCGATGATGACACCGACGCCGAAGACGGTGAGATCCAGAGCGGACAGCGACTTCTTGAGTGCGTGCTCCGGCTCCTCAGTGTCCAAGATCGACTGTTCGACCTTCTTCGTTCTGAAGAGGGTGCTGCTCACGGGCGTACCTCCACGCTTGACGTCCCCGACATGATCGAGGGGGCGTGTGCTCCGTATGCCCCGGCGCGGCCAGATTCACGCAAATGGGCCGGTTTCGCCACCGTAAAGGGTGCCAAAACCGGCCCAATGGGCCTTCGTCGTACGTCAGTCGCGCACGGGCTCCACCGAGTCCACGGCCTCGGCCGTCGTGCGCTCGAACCGGCCGTCGAGCTTGGCGACAAGGCCGGTGACCTGGCGGGCGATGTCCGGCGCGGTCAGGCCGATCTCCGCCATCACCTCGGCGCGCGAGGCATGGTCGAGGAAGCGCGGCGGGATGCCGAAGTCGCGCAGCGGGACATCGACGCCCGCGTCGCGCAGGGCCTGCGCGATCGCCGAACCGACGCCGCCGACACGGGAGTTGTCCTCGACGGTGACGACCACGCGGTGCTGCTCGGCGAGCGGGGCCATGGCCTCGTCGACGGGCTTGACCCAGCGCGGGTCGACGACGGTCGTGGAGATGCCCTGCTTGTCGAGGAGATCGGCGATGTCCAGGCACATCGGGGCGAGCGCGCCGACGGAGACGAGCAGGACATCGGGCGCGTCGGTGCCCGGCGCGCGCAGCACGTCCATGCCGCCGATCCGGCCCACGGCGGGTACGGCAGGGCCGACCGCGCCCTTGGAGAAGCGGACCACGGTCGGCGCGTCGGTGACGTCGACGGCCTCGCGCAGCTGGGCGCGGACCTGCTCGGCGTCGCGCGGAGCGGCCAGCCGCAGGCCCGGGACGACCTGGAGGATCGACATGTCCCACATGCCGTTGTGGGAGGCGCCGTCGGTGCCGGTGACGCCCGCGCGGTCCAGCACGAAGGTGACACCGCACTTGTGCAGCGCCACGTCCATCAGGACCTGGTCGAAGGCGCGGTTGAGGAAGGTCGCGTAGACGGCGAATACGGGGTGCAGTCCGCCGGTGGCGAGGCCGGCCGCGGAGACGGCTGCGTGCTGCTCGGCGATGCCGACGTCGTAGATGCGGTTCGGGAAGGTGTCCGCGAACTTCTTCAGGCCGACCGGCTGCAGCATCGCCGCGGTGATCGCGACGATGTCCTCGCGCTCCCGGCCGAGCTTGACCATCTCGTCGCCGAAGACGGAGGTCCAGTCGGCACCCGAGGCCTTGATCGGCAGGCCGGTGTCGGGGTGGATGGGGCCGATGCCGTGGAAACGGTCCGCCTCGTCCTGGAGGGCGGGCTGGTAGCCGCGGCCCTTCTCGGTGAGGCAGTGCACGATGACCGGACCGCCGAAGCGCTTGGCGCGGGCGAGAGCCGACTCCAGGGCCTCGATGTCATGGCCGTCGATCGGGCCGACGTACTTCAGGCCCAGGTCCTCGAACATGCCCTGCGGGGCGATGAAGTCCTTCAGGCCCTTCTTCGCGCCGTGCAGGGTCTCGTAGAGCGGCTTGCCGACGACCGGGGTGCGCTCCAGGAGGTCCTTGCCGCGGGCCAGGAAGCGCTCGTAGCCGTCGGTGGTGCGCAGGGTCGCCAGGTGGTTCGCGAGGCCGCCGATGGTCGGCGCGTACGAACGCTCGTTGTCGTTGACGACGATGACGAGGGGGCGGTCCTTGGCGGCCGCGATGTTGTTGAGCGCCTCCCAGGCCATGCCGCCGGTCAGCGCGCCGTCACCGATGACCGCGACCACGTGGTCGTCCCGCTCGAGGACCTGGTTGGCCTTCGCCAGTCCATCGGCCCAGCCGAGGACCGTGGAGGCGTGCGAGTTCTCGATGACGTCGTGCTCGGACTCGGCCTGCGCGGGGTAACCCGAGAGGCCGCCCTTCATCTTCAGCTTCGAGAAGTCCTGACGGCCGGTGAGCAGCTTGTGGACGTAGGACTGGTGGCCCGTGTCCCACAACACCCTGTCCTTCGGCGACTCGAAGACGCGGTGCAGGGCGATGGTGAGCTCCACGACACCGAGGTTGGGGCCGAGGTGGCCGCCGGTCTTGGAGACCGCTTCGACGAGAAAGGTCCTGATCTCGCCGGCCAGCTGGTCCAGCTGCTCCAGGCTGAGCCGGTCCAGATCGCGCGGTCCCCTGATGCGGGTCAGCAGCGGCACCCGTGCCTCCTTGCAGTAGAGCTGTTCGAGCTGTTGCCGGGTCTGTCGAGTCTAATGTTCCGCCTTTCGTGGCGGCGCCCGGGCTCCGGGATGTACGTCACGCGAACGGCCGTAAATCGACCGTACGGACGTCCCCTTCCCGAACGTCTCTGCAGACACGGAAGTGCCCGGTACCACCATGGGTACCGGGCACTTCGTGCGGGGCCGGAAGGGCCGGACCGCTAGGCGCGGCCTGCTGTCTTCTGCGTCTTGCGGGTGATCGCGTCGATGACGACCGTGGCGAGAAGCACACCACCGGTGATCATGTACTGGACCGGCGAGGCGATGCCCTCCAGGGCGAGGCCGTACTGGATCGAGACGATGACCAGGACACCGAGCAGCGCGTTCCAGGTGCGGCCGCGACCACCGAAGAGGCTGGTGCCACCGATGACGGCCGCCGCGATGGCGTTCATCAGCAGGTCGCCGGCGCCGGCGCCCTGGTTGGCCGAGGCGATCTTCGAGGCGATGAACAGACCGCCGATCGCGGCGAAGGTGCCGGAGATCGCGAAGACCGAGATCCGGACCATCTCCACGTTGATACCGGCACGCCGGGAGGCCTCGACGCTGCCACCGAGCGCGAAGATCTTCCGGCCGTACGAGGTACGGCGCAGCACGAAGTCCGTGAGCAGCAGCACGCCGACGAAGATGACGACGGCCAGCGGCAGGCCCTTGTACTGGTTGTAGATGACCGCCACGGCGAAGGCGATGATCGCCAGCAGCACCGTACGCGCGATGGTCTCGCTCAGCGGCCGGGACGGCACACCGGCGGCCTCACGGCGACGGTTGTCGAGGAAGGAGCTGAGGAAGAACCCGGCGGTCACGACGACCGCGAGGGCGTAGGCGGCGGCCACATCGGTGAAGTAGTAGCTGGTCAGCTTGGCGACGACGCCCTCGCTGTCCAGGTTGATGGTGCCGTTGTCGCCCAGGATCTTGAGCATGAAGCCGTTCCAGAACAGCAGACCGGCCAGCGTGACGGCGAAGGCCGGCACACCGATGCGCGCGAAGACGAACCCGTGGATCGCGCCGGCGACCGTGCCGGTGAGGATGGCCAGCACGAAGGCCAGCCACTCGTTCATGCCGTGCGTGACATTCAGGACCGCGAACGTCGCGCCCGCGACACCGCTGACCGAACCGACCGACAGGTCGATCTCACCGAGCAGCAGCACGAAGACGATGCCGACGGCGATCATGCCCGTGCCGACCATGGCCACGGAGATGTCGGACAGGTTGCCCGCGGTGAGGAAGTTGGAGTTCAGGCTCGCGAAGATCGCCCAGATGATGATCAGACCGATGACGACCGGGATGGATCCCAGGTCGCCGGCCTTCATCTTGCGCTTGAACTCGGTGATGTAGCCCGCGAAGCCCTGCTCGCGGACCAGCAGCCGGGGGTCGACCGCGGTGACCGCCTTGGCGGCCGCCTCGGGGTTCTCCACGAGGTGGTCCTCGGGGGTCGCGGAGGTCTTGTCGATGCTCACTTCTGAGCCTCCCCATTGCTGCGCGCCGCACGACGGGTCACGGCGTTCTCCGTGGCGCCCGTGATGGCGGAGATGATCTCTTCCTGGGAGGTCGACTTGACCTCGAAGACGCCGTTGTTGCGCCCCAGGCGCAGGACGGCGACCTTGTCGGCCACGGCCTTCACGTCAGCCATGTTGTGGCTGATGAGGATCACCGCGTGGCCGCGCTCGCGCAGCCGCTCGACCAGGTCGAGGACCTGGGCGGTCTGCTCGACGCCGAGGGCCGCGGTGGGCTCGTCGAGGATGACGAGCTTGGGCTCGCCGAGCATCGAACGGGCGATCGCCACGGTCTGGCGCTGACCGCCGGAGAGCGAGGCGATCGGGATACGGACACTGGGGATGCGGATGGACAGCGTGTCCAGCAGCTCGCGGGAGCGGCGCTCCATCTCGACCTCGTCCAGGATGCCGCGCTTCTTCACCTCGCGGCCCAGGTAGAGGTTGCCGACGACGTCGATGTTGTCGCACAGCGCGAGGTCCTGGTAGACGGTCGCGATGCCCAGCGCCTGCGCGTCGTGCGGCCTGTTGATCTGGACGGCCTTGCCGTCCCACTCGATGGCGCCCTCATCGATGGGGTGCACGCCGGCGATCGTCTTGACCAGCGTGGACTTTCCGGCGCCGTTGTCGCCCACCAGGGCGACCACTTCACCGGCGTGGACCTCAAGCTCTACGTCGGTGAGCGCCTGAACGGCACCGAATCGCTTGGAGACCCCGCGCAACGCCAGAACAGGCGTAGCGGACACGTGAACCATCTCCTTCGCCGCCTGACCCGGCGGGAGGTTGTGCAGAAGTTTTGGAGGGGGGATGTTCCGTCCGGCGCCCCGCGTAGCTTGCGGGGCTGTTGGATGCGGGGCGCCGGAGGGGCTTTTAGTTCGCAAGCCCCGTACGGGAATTCAAGAGCGAATTCCCGTACGTGGAAAGAGACTTGCGGCGGCTTACTTCAGACCGATCTTGTTGCAGTCGGCCTTGTAGGCGGAGGTGCAGATGTCGTTGACCGTGTAGACGCCGTCCTTGATGACGGTGTCCTTGATGTTGTCCTTCGTCAGCGAGGTGACCGCGACCAGGACCGACGGGATGGCCTTGGTGGTCGGGCTGTCGACCTTGTCCTTGGCGACCGAGTCGAGCGACTTGCCCTGGGCGAGGTCCACGGCCATCTCGGCGGCGGCGTCGGCCTCCGGGGCGTACGGCTTGTAGACGCTCATGTACTGCTCACCGGCGACGATGCGCTGCACACCCGCGAGCTCGGCGTCCTGGCCGGTGACCGGGACCTTGATGCCGGCGGCCTTCAGGGCGGTGATGATACCGCCGGCCATGCCGTCATTGGCGGAGTAGACACCGATGACGTTCTTCTTGCCGAGAGCCGAGATGGCGCCCTCCATGTTGGAGTTGGCGTTCTCCGGCTTCCACTCCTTGGTGTCGTACTCCTTGCCGATGTTCACCTTGCCGTCGAGCACCTCGTGGGCGCCCTTCTTGAACTGCGCGGCGTTCGGGTCGGTGACCGACCCGTTCATCATGACGATCTTGCCGCTCTTGGCCTTGGAGCCGAGGGCCTTGAGGAGGGCCTCGCCCTGGGTCTTGCCGACGGTCTCGTTGTCGAACGAGGTGTACGCGTCGATCGGGCCCTGCGCGAGACGGTCGTAGGCGACGACCGGGATGCCGGCGTCCTTGGCCTTCTGGACCGAGCTCTTGATGGCGGCGGAGTCCACAGCGTCCACGATCAGCACGTCCACCTTGTTGGTGATCATCGTGTCGACCTGCTGGTTCTGCGTGCTGGCGTCCTGCTTGGCGTTGGCGTAGACGACCTTGCCCTTGTTGTTCGTGAGCTCCTTGACCTTCTTCTCGATCAAGGGCTTGTCGAACTTCTCGTACCGCGCGGTCTGGTTCTCGGGAAGGAGCAGACCGACCGTGATGGCGTCGCCCTTCTTGGCAGAGCCGGAGCTGCTGCTCTTGTTGCCGGACTCCTTGGCACTGCCACAGGCGGCCAGCGAAACGGCCATCGCACCAGCGGCAACGGCAACGGCGGCACGACGCATACGCGTGTTCACTTCAGAAACCTCCCTGACGAGGCCGCGTCGTTGCGGCCGAGGTGGCTGGAAGTCAACTCGGCCACACGTGCGGCGTCAAGAAGTAAATACTTAACGAGATGGCAACGGTGCCATGCGTTCTCTAAGTGAAGACAGGGGTGGCCTCAGAAAGCGAGCCGTCCAAAAGGGTCGAATCGCCCATCTCGCTGAGCGCGAGAGCGAGCGCTCCGAGCACCTCCGCACGGCCCCCAAGTGCCCCTGGCAACACCGAGAGTTGACGTGCGGCACTGGGGATCGCATAGCGGCCGACCGACTCCCTGATGGGCCCGAGAACCAGCTCCCCGGCCTCGGCGAGATCGCCACCGAGAACCACCCGGCTCGGGTTCAGCAAATTGCAGAGATTCGCGACTCCGCTGCCGATGTGACGGCCGACGTCGGCGATCACCCGACGGCAGCCCGGATCGCCGTCCCGCGCCAGCCTGACCACGCGTTCCATGGTCAGATCGGTGCCGTGACTGGACTGAAGAAGCGGCAGCACATAGCGCGCTGCCGCAAAGGTCTCCAGACAGCCCCGGTTGCCGCAGCGGCACACGGGGCCTGATTCGTCGAGGGTGATGTGCCCGATTTCTCCCGCCGTGCCACCCGGGCCGCGGTAGATCTTGCCGTCGATCACCAGACCCGCTCCGACACCGCTGGCCACCTTGATGTACGCGAGGTCCTTGACCCCGCGACCGCTCCCCCAGACCATCTCGCCGAGCGCGCCCAGGTTGGCGTCGTTGTCCACGTGCACGGGCACGCCGAGCCGCCCCCGCAGCTCCTCGGCGGGCTTCGCGCCGGTCCAGCCCGGCAGGATGGCGGTGGAGCCGAGCGTGCCCGACTCGACGTCGATCGGGCCGGGTACACCGAGCCCCACGCCCGCGATCTTGGACCGGTCAACCCCGGTTGCCGCGATCAGGCGACTGACCAGCTCTTCCGCGCGGTCGAAGCCCTGCGCGGCGGACGCGTCCACGTCGAGCGGCTCGGACTCCTCGGCCAGCACCTGGTGGGCGAGGTTTCCGACCGCGACGCGCAAATGCGTATGCCCGAAGTCGACGCCGATGACGATGCCGGCGTCCCCGCTCAAGGACACGCTGCGGGCCCTGCGACCGCCCGCCGAAGTGGGTGTGACCTCGACCGTTCCACCGTCCTTTAGCTCCCGGACGATATTG
The DNA here is from genome assembly GCF_040651675.1 of Streptomyces sp. NPDC048415. NCBI lineage: Bacteria > Bacillati > Actinomycetota > Actinomycetes > Kitasatosporales > Streptomycetaceae > Streptomyces > Streptomyces sp. NPDC048415. The sequence continues at coordinate 55,268 of NZ_JBEZKJ010000037.1, forward strand.
GAAACGGTCGCGGCGGACAGGCCCGTCGCCCTCGCGATCTCCGCCTGCGTGAGCGAACCCGCAAGGCGCACCGCACGTACGACGCGCTCCAGATTGGCTCGGTGCAGCGACGACTGCGACCCCGGAGTCTCCACGACGACCTCCTGCGTACGAGGCCGCCACGATGAGGCCCCGCCTATGTCCAACTAGTGAACTCTAAGCTGAGCCGTTTGGGTTACCTCCCGTCAAGAGGTTGAGCCGTATCCGGCACGGATGAGCACATGCGCGCGGGGCCCGGCCCCCGGCGTAGAGGGGCGTTACTGGTTGCAGGAACGCATGTGCCGTGGCGGCTGCATCTCGGTGTGGCGCTTCGGCCGGTATGTCTGAAGGCCTCCCGGCACGGCGAGCCCGACGATCACGCTTCCGTGGCCCAGGTCACACATGTAGGCCACTTACAAGTTGTCACCTTCTCAGCCGTGAACGATCAAGATCACGCTCCTGATCGTTCACACCTCGTCGCCCTCCCGACTGTCCCCTACGACAAGACGGTCACGGGTCGCATCCGTCCGCCCGCCTGCTGGCCGGGGGCAGCTGCGGGTGCGGTGACAAAAAACCCACGCCGAGCGCGCGCGGTCGCGCACGTTGACCCCGGCGACGACGTCGGCGGGTCCAGCGAGGCCGCACCGGCGACAGCGGACGTAGTCCCGAGTGGACCGGTTGGCCTTCTCGGCGTGGCCACACCGCGGGCAGCGCTGCGAGGTGTGGGGCGGGTCCACCTCCAGGAACGGCACCGGGCCCGTTTCGCCTCGTAGGCGCAGTGCCGGCCGAGCTGGCGGAGCGGCCCGTTTGACCATGCCGATCACGCTAGCCACACGGCCGCACAGATGAACCAACTCCGCACCGCAAGCACCATATTCAGAGACGAACCGACCATACGTTCCCATATAGGACGGAGTTGCCGCGCTGCTACTTGAGGGCGCCCGCCGTCAGCCCCTGCACGACCTGCCGCTGGAAAATGATGTAGGCGGCCAGCACCGGCAGCATCGCCATCACCAGGCCGGCGAACAGACCCGACCAGTCGCCCTTGTATCCCTGGCTGGTCGCCAGCTCGACGAGCCCCTGGGAGAGCACCTTCTTGTCCGGGTCGGTGTTCAGCACAGTGGGAAGCATGTACTGGTTCCACTGCCCCAGGAAGTTGAAGATGCCCACGCTGACGAGACCCGGCTTGGCCATGGGCAGCATGATCTGGAAGAACGTCCTGGTGTGCGAGGCGCCGTCGACGAAGGCCGCTTCGGCGATCGAGGTCGGCAGGGTCCTGAAGAAGGAGGTCAGGAAGAACACCGTGAAGGGCAGCGAGTAGGCGATGTAAACGAGGATCAAGCCCGGCAGGGTGTTCAGCAGCCGCATGTTGTTCAGCACGTAGAACAACGGCACCAGGGCGAGCATGACCGGAAAGCTCATTCCTCCGACGAAGAGGTAGTAGATGAAGCGGTTGCCCGGGAAGTCGAATCGGGCGAGGACGTACGCCGCCATCGATCCGAGAACAAGCGTGCCGACCAGCGAGAACCCCACCACGATCAGCGTGTTGCCGAAGTAGTCGCTCATGTGCGCCTGCGACCAGGCGCGGGACCAGTTCTCGAAGTGGAGCTTGTTCGGCAGCGACCAGGGCGAGCTGAAGATGGAGTCGTCGTCCTTGAAGGACGTCATCACGGCCCATAGCAGCGGCAGGACGACCATAATCGCCCAGATGATGAGGATGCCGTGCGAGAAGGCGTTGAGGACACCGCCCTCGCTGCTCTTCACCTTCTCCGGCGCGGACTTCGTCTTTGTCACCCGAGGGCGGTCCTCGACCGGCTCCACGGACGACGGCGGCGTGTCAGTGGTCTTCATCAGAACTCCAGCCGCTCGCGCCGGCCCAGCCGCATCACGATCGCCGCGAACAGCAGCGTGACGATGAGCAGGGCGACACCGATCGTGGTCGCGTAGGCGGCGTTCGCGTCACGGAACGCCGATTGGTACACGTACAGCGGAAGGACCGTGGTCGAGTAGTCGGGCCCGCCGGGACCCACGGTCATGATCTGTACGGCGGCGAATGCCTCGGCACCGAGGGCCAGGATTCCCATATAGACCCATCCGGACTGCACGGTGTCCCAGAGCAGCGGAAGGGTGATTTTGAAGAAGGTGGTGAACCGGCTGGCGCCGTCGAGGAGAGCGGCCTCGTAGAAGTCCTTCGGGATCGAGGCCATTCCCGCGGAGAACAGAACGACGAAGAACCCGACGGTGCTCCACAGAAGTACGGACATCACACACCAGAGGGCGAGATTCGGGTCACCCAGCCAGTCCGGCTGAACGCTGTCGAGGCCGATGGCCTTCAACGTCCCGTTGATCACCCCGTCGTTGGGGTTGTACGCGAATTGGAAGAGCAGCGCGACGATGGCGATCGACAGCACTTGGGGGAAGAAGTAGGCGATCTTGTAGAAGCCTGATCCGCGCACTCCGGTGATGGCGGCGCCCTTTCGGCGCCGCCCACCGACATTCAGCATGAAGGCGAAGAAGAGTGCGAGGCTCAGCGTCACCAGCGGCAGCAACAGCGCGAACAGCAGACTGTGCTGCAACGACTTCCAGAAGATGTCGTCGTCCAGCATTCTGCTGTAGTTGGCGAAGCCGACCATCTTGAAGTCGGGGCTCAGGCCGGTCCAGTCCGTGAACGAGTAGTAGATCGCCTGGATGAACGGCCAGATCACGAAGATCGCATACAACGCCAAAGGGGTCACCAAAAACCCCACAATGAACCGGTACTTGCCGTGTTGCATGATTACCGACCCCGATCGTTTCGCGGGTGCCGCCGCTGGTGACGTGTGCGCACGTGCCGCTACTGGTGCTTGTAGTGCTTGACGGACTGATCCTTGGCCGCGGCGTCTGCGTAACCCTGGATCTTCTTGATGGCCTCGGCCGGGGTCAGTCGCCCTGCCATCATCTCGCCGAGACCGGAGACTCCGATCTGCTCCTTCTGGAGTTTCACGTACCAGTCCTGGAGCCGCGGGTTGACCACGTTGTCGCCGGCCTTCTCGAGGGCCGCGACACCGGACTTGAGGCCGGGAGTCAGCGTGATGCCCTCGGTCCCGCCGTTGAAGGCGGTCAGCGACTTCACCTGGCTGGTGAAATTCTTCGACGAGGCCTCACTGAGCATGATGCGCAGCTGCTCCATGCCGCCCGTGGGGTTGGCCGCCTTGGCCGGAACGATGAAGGGCTCGCCGCCGGAGGCCCAGATGGTGCCGAACGGCATCTTGTCGGAGCTGTCGAGGCTGGACGGGCCGCTGACGGCCAGGTTGAAGTCCGACGGGATGACGTTCGCGGACTCGTTCTCCACCCAGGAGCCGTTCGGGATGAACAGCGCCTTGCCCTTGGCCCAGGCGGTCTGGGACTGGATGTGGTCGATGCCAGGGGTGCCCTTGAGGATGTAGCCCTTCTTGTAGAGCTCGTAGTACGCCTCGAACGCGGCCTTGACGGCCGGGTCCTTCCACGCGTTCGGCTCCAGGTTGTCAATCTTGTCGAGTACCTCGCGGCCCCCGATCTTCCCGATGAACGGGTAGAGCGAGAAGGGCAGGTAGTACGGGTACTTGCCCGCGTACGTCCAGCCGGCGATGCCCTTCTTCTTCGCCTTGGCACACAGCGCGAGCATGGCGTCCCAGTCCTCGGGGTACGTCGCGTCGAGCTTGTCGAGGGCGGTCTGCGAGTACCAGACGCCGTAGACCGTGTACGCGTAGTACATGATCCAAACCGGGTCTCCGTCGAACTGGCCCATCTCGACGATGCCGGGGCGCAGTGTGTCGCGGACCTTCTTCGACGGGTCGTCGATCGACGGCGCGTCGAGGAGCGGTGTCAGGTCGGTGAGCTGCTTCTTGCCGACGAGGACACCCATGTCCATCTGCTGGGCGCCCGAGTTGTCGATCAGGTCCGGAGGAGTGCCGCCGTTGAACTTGGGCTGCAGCTCGGACTGGATCTTCTGGGTCTTGTGAAAATCGATCTTGACCTTGGGGTACGCCTTCTTGTACTCGGCGTTGGCGTCGGTCGCGTACTTCGTACCGAAACCGCCATCGAAGATGACGACCGAGAGCGAGGCCGTCTCGTTGACGCCCAGCGGGTTCTTCTTGGTCTTCTTGCCGGTCTTGGCCTTGCCCTCCGAGCCGCTGTCGCTGCTCGCACACGCGGAGAGGAAACTCATGGTCGGAACAGCGATCAGGCCGAGTGCCGCCGACCGCTTGATCAGATCACGGCGGCCGACACCCTCGGGGTTGCTGTTCTCGGCGGAAGTGGATCCCATGCTCAAGTCCTCGCCTTCTCCAGGACTCAGGCGGTGAACCGGATCCTCCCCGGCACCGCGGTTAGGTCAAGCTGGGGTCGTGCGTGGGGGATTCAGCGGGACGACACGACGGGAGGTGTATGTGACACGGTCCGTCGTCTCTCGTTTTCCCCCCGGAGTCCTGCCTGTGCACAGCCGTCGAACGACTAGGCGGACGCCGACAGGTATAGTCCACTTCCCGCCAACGGAGCAAGATCGAATGCAGGTTTGCCCATGGGTCTTTTCCGAGTTGAGACCTCGCGGAAATATGGGACGCCCGCACCCCATCCCGGCGAAGATCGACAGGGTGCCAACCTCCCGCATTGGGAGTAATGCGGGCTCGTCGCGTGGTATTCACCCCGGACGCCACACTCAACGCCCTTGACATCACTGACAACTTGACTCCCTACTGGTCCTTGCGCATCGAAGGTGACAACGTTGTCCGGATGCAGGGAGGGTGCTCGCGTATGCAGCAGAGGGCTCGGTACAGACGGAGTTCTTCGGCTCGTCCCAGACCTCGGTCCAGATGGGGTTCTTCAACGGCACTGGGGGTGGCAGCGCTTTCTCTCGTGGTGGCCTCGCAGGGCGTGGCGGTCGCCCTGCCCGCCCAAGCGGCAGCGGCGGACGGGGAGTTCGCCTCCTCGTTCGAATCCGGCGATCCCGCACCGGACTGGCTCAACACGGTTGATACCACTCCAGACGGGGCGAAACGCTCCTCAGGCGTGGACGGCGGTTACAGCACCGGCATCCCCGGCAACGTGATCGATCATGTCACCGATGTCCGCGCCAGCGGCGAGAACACCGGCGCGGGCGAGGTGAAGGAGAACCTCGTCGACGGCGAGCCGAGCACCAAGTGGCTCACCTTCGAGCCCACCGGCTGGGCGGAGTTCGACCTGGACACCCCGGTCAAGGCGGTCACGTACGCGCTTACCTCGGCCAACGACCACGACGAGCGCGACCCCAGGGACTGGACCCTCCAGGGCTCCACCGACGGCAAGGACTGGAAGACCCTCGACACCCGCTCGGGCGAGTCGTTCGGCGAGCGGTTCCAGACGAAGTCGTACGACATCACGAGCCCCGTCGAGTACCAGCACTTCCGGCTCGACGTCAGCAAGAACAACGGCGGCGACATCCTTCAGCTCGCCGACGTCCAGTTCTCGACGGGCCAGAGCGACGATCCGACGCCCAAGGACATGCTCTCGCTGGTGGACCGCGGGCCGAGCGGCTCCCCCACCGCGAAGGCGGGCGCCGGCTTCACGGGCAAGCGGGCCCTGCGCTACGCCGGGACGCACAAGGCGGACGGCCGGGCCTACTCGTACAACAAGGTGTTCGACGTGAACGTGGCCGTCGGGCGCGACACCGAGCTGTCGTACCGCGTCTTCCCGTCGATGGCGGACGGCGACCGGGACTACGACGCCACGAATGTGGCCGTGGACCTGGTTTTCACGGACGGCAGCTCTCTGAGCGACCTCCAGGCCGTGGACCAGCACGGCTTCGCGCTGACACCGCAGGGCCAGGGCGCCGCCAAGGTCCTGTACGTCAACCAGTGGAACAACGTCCTCTCGCGGATCGGTTCGGTCGCGGCCGGCAAGACGGTCGACCGCGTCCTGCTCGCGTACGACTCCCCGAGGGGGCCGGCGAAGTTCCGTGGCTGGCTCGATGACGTCTCGCTGAAGACGGCCGCTCCCGAGAAGCCCAAGGCGCATCTGTCCGACTACGCGCTGACGACACGCGGCACCAACTCCAGCAGCGGCTTCTCGCGGGGCAACAACTTCCCCGCGACGGCGCTCCCGCACGGCTTCAACTTCTGGACGCCGGTGACCAACGCGGGCTCGCTCAGTTGGCTGTACGACTACGCCCGCGCGAACAACTCGGACAATCTGCCCACCATTCAGGCGTTCAGCGCGAGCCATGAGCCGAGCCCCTGGATGGGTGACCGGCAGACCTTCCAGGTGATGCCGTCGGCCGCGTCCGGCACCCCGGACACCGGCCGCACCGCCCGCGAGCTCGCCTTCCGGCACGAGAACGAGACCGCGCGCCCCTACTACTACGGGGTGACCTTCGAGAACGGCCTCAAGGCGGAGATGGCGCCGACGGACCACGCGGCTTCGTTGCGGTTCACCTATCCCGGCGACGACGCGAGCGTGCTCTTCGACAACGTGACGGAGCAGGCGGGGCTGACGCTCGACAAGGAGAACGCGACCGTCACGGGCTACTCGGATGTGAAGTCCGGGCTGTCGACGGGTGCGACCCGGCTCTTCGTGTACGGGGTGTTCGACGCGCCGGTGACCGACGGGGGCTCGTCGGGGGTCAAGGGGTACTTGAAATTCAAAGCGGGCTCCGACCACACCGTCACCCTGCGCCTCGCCACCTCGCTCATCAGTGTCGACCAGGCCAAGGACAACCTGCGCCAGGAGATCCCCGACGGCACCTCCTTCGGGACGGTCGAGGCGCGGGCCCAGCGGCAGTGGGACAGCCTGTTCGGCAAGGTCGAGGTGGAGGGTGCGACCCCGGACCAGCTGACGACGCTGTACTCCAGCATGTACCGGCTGTACCTCTACCCCAACTCCGGTTTCGAGAAGGTCGGTTCGAAGGACCAGTACGCCTCGCCGTTCTCGCCGATGCCGGGTCCCGACACTCCCACCCACACCGGCGCCAAGATCGTCGACGGCAAGGTGTACGTCAACAATGGCTTCTGGGACACCTATCGGACGACCTGGCCGGCGTACTCGTTCCTGACTCCCAGTCAGGCAGGCGAGATGGTCGACGGGTTCGTGCAGCAGTACAAGGACGGCGGCTGGACCTCGCGCTGGTCCTCGCCCGGGTACGCGGACCTGATGACGGGCACGTCGTCGGACGTGGCATTCGCGGACGCGTATGTGAAGGGGGTCGACTTCGACGCGGAGTCGGCGTACGACGCGGCACTGAAGAACGCCACGGTCGTCCCGCCGACATCGGGCGTGGGCCGCAAGGGCATGTCGACCTCCCCCTTCCTGGGCTACACGAGCACCGCCACGGACGAGGGTCTGTCGTGGGCCATGGAGGGGTACGTCAACGACTACGGCATCGCTCAGATGGGCCGGGCGCTCTACAAGAAGACCGGCAAGAAGCGCTACAAGGAGGAGTCGGCGTACTTCCTCAACCGCGCCCAGGACTATGTGAGCCTCTTCGACCCGAAGGCCGGTTTCTTCCAGGGCCGTGACGCGAAGGGCGACTGGCGGGTCGAGTCCTCGAAGTACGACCCGCGGGTGTGGGGCTACGACTACACGGAGACCAACGGCTGGGGCTACGCGTTCACCGCGCCGCAGGACTCCCGGGGCCTCGCCAACCTGTACGGCGGCCGCGGCGCCCTGGCTCAGAAGCTCGACACATACTTCGCGACGCCCGAGACGGCCTCGCCGGACTTCGTGGGCTCCTACGGCGGTGTCATCCATGAGATGACCGAGGCCCGTGACGTACGGCTGGGCATGTACGGGCACTCCAACCAGGTGGCCCACCACGTGAACTACATGTACGACGCGGCGGGCGAGCCCTGGAAGACGCAGAAGAACGTCCGCGAGGTCCTCTCCCGTCTCTACACCGGCAGCGAGATCGGGCAGGGCTACCACGGCGACGAGGACAACGGCGAGCAGTCGGCCTGGTACCTCTTCTCCTCGCTCGGCTTCTACCCGCTGGTGATGGGCAGCGGCGAATACGCCGTCGGCTCCCCGCTCTTCACCAAAGCGACGGTCCATCTGGAGAACGGCAAGGACCTGGTCGTCAAGGCGCCGAAGAACAGCGCGAAGAACGTGTACGTGCAGGGTCTGCGGGTCAACGGCAAGAAGTGGACGTCGACTTCACTGCCGCACTCGCTCATCTCCCGTGGTGGCGTCCTGGAGTTCGACATGGGATCCCAGCCGTCCTCGTGGGGCTCCGGCAAGAACGCGGCGCCCGCGTCGATCACCCAGGACGACAAGGTGCCCTCGCCGCGCACGGACGCCCTCAAGGGGGAGGGAGCGCTCTTCGACAACACGTCGGCGACGGACGCGACGGTCACGTCCACCGACCTGCCGATCGGCTCGGAGACCAAGGCGGTTCAGTACACCCTGACGTCGTCCTCGGACCACACCAAGGCTCCGACCGGCTGGGTCCTCCAGGGCTCCTCCGACGGAAGCCAGTGGACCGACCTCGACAAGCGCTCCGGCGAGTCCTTCCCCTGGGACAAGCAGACCCGGGCGTTCACGGTCGCGGACCCGGGCTCGTACGCGCACTACCGCCTGGTCCTCGACGCTGAGGCGACGCTCGCGGAGGTGGAACTGCTGGCCTGACGGATACCCCCCACGGGAGAGGGGCGGGCTCGGAGGAAACTCCGGGCCCGCCCCGCGTTCATGGGTGGGGTTCAGCTCACCGCGAGAGTGAACACATGCAGGTCCGTGTTGTCCGCCAGGCGCACGCTCTTGATGGCCTTGCCCGACGGGGCCTGGAAGGGCTTGGTGGCGAAGACGTAGGTCGCCACCAGGTCCTTGTCGGCGCCCGCGACATTGCGGTACGCGGTCTTGGCGACGGTCTCGTTGCCGAACTGGACGGTGCCGCCTCCGCCGCCGACGGTCCAGTCGGTGAAGGAGAGGTCGATGGAGTCGGTGGAGCCGTCGGTGTAGGTGACGGTCGCCTTGGTCCGCTGGTCGCCGTTGACCGCGCTGCCGATGAAGGACAACCGGGTTGCCGGATCCGTGAGTTCGATGGTCTGGGAGGTTGCGGAGGCGTTGTCGGGGCGGCCGGACGGGGAGTCGGGCCAGGTGTAGGTGAGGCCGTCCACGGTGCCCTGCTTTCCGGGGGGCAGGCCGGCGTCGGCGAGGGCCTGGCGGGAGTAGCTCCAGCCGCCGCCGTCGTAGTCGGCCTCGTCGTGGTCGCCGGTGTCGTCCGAGACGCCGGTGTTGTTGTAGGCGGCGAGGAGGGAGCCGGGGGCGGCGACGGTGAGGGCCACCGGTTGCGCGTACGACGTGTCGGCCGACGTCACCGTGACCTTGACGTCGTGGAAGCCCTGCCGGGCGTCGTCGGCGGCCGACAGGGTGATCCGCTGCGTGCCGTCGGTCACCGTGCCCTCGGCGGGCGTGGCTGTCACGCCGTCCGGTGCGTCCACCTGGAAGCGGACCTCGGGCCCGGCGCCGCCGCTCAGGGCGAGGGCGCGGATGTCGAGGTGGGTGGTGCCGCCGGGGGCGAGAGTGGCCGTGGTCGGGCCCACGCCGATCTGGTACGGCTGCTCGCCCTCGCGGAAGGAGCGCGGTGCCGCCGCCTCGGAGCTGCCCCACTGCTGGTCGGGGGTGCCGCCCAGGGTGTAGTCGAGTGTGCCGCCCTCGCGCACGAAGGAGGCGGGGAGCCACGGGCGGTCGCCGGCACGTCCGTTAACCTTGAGGGACTGGATGTAAGGAGCGTCTGGGGCCGCGCCCTTGGCCCGGATCTGGATGTCGGCGCCGTGCGGGCGCTCGATCTCGACCGTCGGGAACAGCGGTGACGCCAGGGTGAGTTCGGCGCGGGAGGGCACCTGGGGGTACATGCCGAGGGCGGAGAAGACGTACCAGGACGACATGGCGCCGAGGTCGTCGTTCCCGGGGATGCCGCCCGGCTGCGTCGACCACAACTGGTTCATCGCCGCGCGGACGGTCGCTTGCGTCTTGTAGGGAGCGCCCGCGTAGTCGTAGAGGTATGGCACGTTGATCGACGGTTCGTTGTCCAGCTCGGACTTGTCGCCGCCGCTGCCCGTGAAGGCCCAGCTGCCGTCGGCGTTGTGGAAGAAGGCGTCCAGGCGGTCGAGGGCCTTGTCACGGCCGCCCATGGCCGCGAAGAGCCCGGCCGGGTCGTGCTGCACCATCCAGGTGTACTGGGCCGCCGTACCCTCGACGAAGCCGTTGCCGGTCGCCGGGGTGAAGCCGGTGACCCAGCTGCCGTCCGCCTTGCGGTTGGCGATGTAGCCGCCGCTCGCGTCGGCAGCGATGTTGAAGTTGTTCTGCCACCACTGGGAGCGGCGGGCGAACTCGGCGGCCGTCTGCTTCTCGCCTGCCGCCAGGGCGAGTTGGGAGAGGGCGAAGTCCGCGCCTGACATTTCGAGCGTCTCTGCGGCGCCGCCCCACGCGTTGGACACGGACGGCATGTAGTGCTGCTTGAGGTACTTGTCGAGCGACGGCCGCTGGCCCACCGACAGGACGGGCTTGCCCGCCGACGAGAGGTCCTGCTCCGTCGGCACCGTCGCCGCCTTGACCAGCGAGTCCAAAGCGCCACGCAGATCGAAGTCCGTGCCGCCGAAGGCCCGGATGCCCGCGAGCGCTGCCGCTGACGGGTCGCCGTTCATGACGTGCGTGCCGCTCGCGCCGTGCAGCCAGCGGTCCCAGACTCCCCCGTTCTGCCGGGCGAGTTCCAGCAGCGACTGCGCGATGTCGGAGCCGGTGTCCGGGTTGAGGAGGGTGAGCAGCTGGACCTGGGAGCGGTAGACGTCCCAGCCGGAGAAAGTGCCGTACTGCGCCTGGTGGCCCCGGCTGACGACATGGACTTTGTCGTCAGGGCCTCTGTACCTGCGGTCGGCGTCACTGATGACGTTCGGGTGCAGAAGGGCGTGATAGAGCGCGGTGTAGAAGGTGGTGCGCGCCTCGTCCGTGCCGCCGCCGACCCGGATGGCACCGAGCCGGTCGCGCCAGGCGCGGTGCGCGGCGTCCTGGACGGAGGCGAAGGAACGGGACGGCGGGTTCTCGGTGGTGAGGTTGGCTTCGGCGCCCGCCTGACTGACGTACGAGATACCGACCTTGACGTTCACGGGGTCGGCCCCGGGCTCGAACTCCACATAGCCGCCCGCGCCCTTGCCCGCGACGGGCCGTCCGCCCTGCCCGAATCCGCCGGTGCCCCCGCTCGCCTCCGTGGTCCCCGGGCTGAGCCTGTCGTCCTGCCAGGTGCCGGTCGACTTGAAGTCACGGTCGAAGCGGGCGGTGAAGTAGAGGGTGTAGTAGGCGCGTCGGCCCTCCGGGTCGAGGTAGCCGCAGAAGTTCCCGGAGGTGACGGAGCCGGAGACCGTGCGGGTCGCCGGGTCGATCCTCAGGGATGAATCCGTCGAGCCGACCTCGGAGTTGGCGGTGCGGATCAGCAGCGAGGCGGCCTTGTCGGCCGGGTAGGTGAAGCGGCCCGAGCCGGTGCGCGCGGTCGCCGTGAGATCGGCGGTGACGCCCGAGGCCAGTGCGACCTTGTAGTGCCCGGGCTCCGCGCTCTCGTCAGCGTGCGCGAAGTCGGCCGCGTACACGGCGTCCTTCGTGTCGCTCGCCGGGGAGGAGGTGACCTCGCCGGCGTACGGGAAGAAGGGGATGTCGCCGCTGCCGCCCGCGCATCCCGTGCCGGACATATGGGTGAGGCTGAAACCCCGGATGCGCGTGGCGTCGTACTGGTAGCCGCCCGGCGCGGCCGTGCGGGTGGCATCGCCGCGGGTGTTCTCCGGGCTCCAGGAGAGCATGCCGAAGGGCACGACCGCGCCCGGGAAGACATTGCCGCCGCCCTTGGTGCCGATGAGCGGATCGACGTAGGCGGTGGGGTCCCGGAGCAGGTCGGGTGGTGCCGCGGTGGCTGCCACCGCGGGGGTGATCCCACCGGCCGCCAGGGCGACGGCCAGCAGGACGGATGACGGACGGAAACGCATGACGCGGCCCCTCCTTCTCGGACGGGTCGCGCACCACAGGTCGCACAAGCCGCAGGGACAGTAACGTGCGCCACGGGTACCACGGAAGACCGCGTACGGCGCGGAAGGCACGCGCGAAAGATCACCCGGCTGGGCCAACTGGCTTGACATCGTTGTCCGTTGAGGCGGTAGAGTCATGTACAGACCATTCGACAACGTTGTCGCACACCACGACCATCACAAGCCACGCTCCCCCCAGACTCTCGGCTTCGTTCGAGCACCAGGGGGACTCCACACCCGGACCGGGGCCTCCCCCGACCCCGTCCGGGCTCGCGGACCGGGTGCGCACGTACCGCCACCCGGTCCGCACCGAGCTCCCAACCCACCTGGCGAGCGACAGTGGTTGACGGGTCGTCACCGCTGCCCTGGACGACGTATCCGAAGGTTGGCGCTCTTCCCCGGATCAAGCGCCCCGTTCCAGTCGGCGTTGCGGCACCCATCACATCCTGGCCGTCATGCGTCGCGTTGCCGTTCCACAGGCTGGCGACCGACTGCCCGCCCGGCCGCGTCCAGTCGACCGTCCAGCACCAGGCGCCGCGTCCCGCACGTTCGCGCGCGTCGTGCCGCACTGTCGGATGCCACCCGAACCGGTGTGCCTCGGAACCTCGCGGGTGCTTGATCCCTCTTTTTGTGAAAGGGGTAGGTATCACGCGAGTTCGGGGAGGGGGAACCGGTGCGGGACTCCGAGGCGGGTAAGGATCGTGAGGGCGGCGCCACTTCTGCCGACCCCGAGAGCGGGGTCGGGCGCGTCCTGGGGGCGGCCGCGTTCGCAAATCTGCTGATCGGGCTGGTCGGGATCGTCCCGGCCCTGTGTGTGCGGTGGCTGCTGACCAAGTTCCCGTCCGCCGACTGCGGCGGTGCCTCCAGCTGTCACGGGGGGACACCCGACAACCCGCTCGGCATGATCACCGGCGCCGTGCTGGGCGGCGGGTTCGTCGTCGGAATGGTTTTGGTGGTGGACCTTTTGATGCCCCGCCAGGAGGGCAGCCCTGTGGGACCGTGGCTCGGCATGGCGCTGCTCGTCCCCGCGCCCTTTGTGGTGGGCCACGCGGTGGGCTGGTTTTGAGGACGGGGCCGGAGGAACTGGACCGATGCCGACCTCTCTGGATCACTGGCGCCCCCGGAGAGATAGCGCCCACCTCGTCGAGCGGTTGAACCTCGCCCCGCGCCGCCCCGGCTACGACTCCGGGATGGCCTCGGCCGAGGGTCTTGCCCTACGAAGAGCCCGCGCCGCCGGCCATGCGCTGCGGCGACGGACCCTTCCGCGAGACGTTCACCTTCCGCTCCGAGGGGAGACGGCGTCTTGCCTCAGGCCCGGGCAGCCGGTGTGACGTCTCCTGCGACCCGAGCTACCGGCATGACGTCCACTCCGGCCGGAGCCGTCGGCGTGAGGGCCTCGGCCGTCGGCAGGTCGACGGTGAACTCCGTGCGGCCCGGGGCGCTTTCGGCGTGGATACGGCCGCCGTGGGCCGCCGTGATCGCCGCGACGATGGCGAGACCGAGACCCGAACCACCGTGTTCGGCGGAGACGCGGGAGCGGGAGGCGTCGGCTCGGGTGAAACGTTCGAAGACCCTGGGCAGGAGGGTGGGCGGAATGCCGGGACCGTCGTCGCGTACCCGGATCCGGCAGTATGCGTCGGTGGCTTCCACCGAGGTGACGACCGTGGTGCCAACAGGCGTATGCACACGGGCGTTGGCCAACAGGTTGGCCACCACCTGACGCAGCCGGGCCTCGTCACCGACGACCAGAGCCGGGGAGTCCAGGAGCAGCGCCAGCTGCCAGGTGTGCCCCTCCCCCGCGGCCCGCGCGTCCCACACCGCCTCGGTGACCAGCGCCGCCAGGTCCACCTCCGCCGACTGCAACGGCCGCCCCTCGTCGAGCCGGGCGAGCAGCAGCAGATCCTCGACCAGCCCCGTCATCCGCGCCGACTCGGCGGACACCCGCCGCCACGCGAACGTCGGTTCGACCTTCTCGATGCCCCGGTTCATCAGTTCCGCGTATCCGGCGATGGACGCGAGCGGCGTACGCAGTTCATGGCTGGCGTCGGCCAGGAAGCGGCGCGTGCGTTCCTCGCTGCGGCGCATCTCCTCCTCGCCGCGCCGGCGTTCCGCGAGCGAGCTCTCGACGTGGTCGATCATGCGGTTGAGCGCGGCGCCGACCTGACCGGCCTCGCTGCCGGGGTCGGTGTCGCGCTCGGGTACCCGCGTGAGGCCGATGACCTCGCCGTGCCCCAGCGGTGAGCGTGACACCTCGACGGCCGTGGCGGCGACCCGGCCGAGCGGGCGCAGTTGACGCCGGATGACCGCCGCGCAGACGCAGCCCGCGAGCGTGAGACCGGCGGCCGCCACCACGCCCTCGACCACCACCAAGCCGCTGATCATGTCTTGTACGTCGTCCATCGGGAGAGCGGTGAGCACGGGGCGCCCTCCGCCCTCGAGAGCGGTGGCCCGGTAGGTGCCGAGGCCGGGAACCGTCCGGGTGTGCAGCGAGCCATCGGCGTCGATGCCGGTGAGCGCGGAGCGCTGGGCGGCGGCGAGATCGCGCAGCCCGCCTGAGTGGGTGACCACCTTGGCGGCGAGGATGTGCCCGTTCCTGTCGAGCCTGGCGGCGATGGTGCCGATGGGCTGGCCCTGCTCGTTGAGGAAGGCCAGATCCGTTTCGACGTCCGGCCCGACCTGAACCCCGCCCTGGCTGCGCGCGGCGGCGTCGCCGACCCGATGGTCGAGGTCGTCGAGCAGATAGGCGCGCTGTGCGAAGACCGTGGTGAGAGCCATGACCGCGCATACGGCGACGAGCGCGGCGCTGATGAAGACGAGGAGCCGCGTCCGCAGGGAGCGCCCGCGCAGCCGGGTCCACAGGGCTCGTTTGGCCCGTGCCCCGGTCATCTCCCCGCCTCCGGCGGCCTGTTGACGTACCCCGCCCCGTGCACCGTGTGCATCATGGGCGCCGGGTCTTTGCCGGTCTTCCGGCGCGGGCTGGAGACGTGGAGCCGGACGAGCGTACCGTCGCGGTGCGCCTCGCGGGAGTCCCGGGTCGGGGCGAGATCGCCGAGGACCAGCGCCGACCCGTCAGGACAGGGCCGCGGGGCCGCCTCCGTGACGTCGACGGTCACCACACGGACGCGGCCGACTCGGATCCCAGAAGTGCCAGACATGTAGCAATCGTGTCGCGGTCCGCTGAGGGAACCCTGTGTTCCATCTGAGCTCTGCCCATGCACTTGGCCGCCGGGCACGCGTCCCGCAGCAGGGTCCGCCGACGGATGACAAGGACGGTTGCTTCGGAGAACCGGTGGTGGCGGACGCAGAGGCCGCGATCGGGTGTCACGCGGTGCGCCATAGCTGCAGCAGCAGCCACTCCTCGACGCCTCGGCAGTACAGATCGCGGCCGATGCGGGCCGTGGCCTCGGCGCGTCCTCGGCAGTGGGCGCGCCGGTTGTACGGGCCCGGTGGCAGGGGCAGTTCGGGACCGGCGGGCGCGTTCTGCAGGTCGCGCACCTGGACGACGCTTCCTTCGAGGGTGAACCGGGTCTCCTCGCACACCTCCCACTCGTCCTCCGGTGGCGGGGGCGGCGCGTCCCAGTGCTCCAGGCGGACGTTCCCCATGTGTGGTGGGGTCCCCTCGAGCGCACGGCGAAGGGCCGCACCCCCGTCACCGGGAGTGCGGCCCTCAACCGCCGTGCAACTGCCCTGCCGTACCGCCTACTTGCGGATCAGGCTGCGCAGCACGTACTGCATGATGCCGCCGTTGCGGTAGTAGTCCGCCTCGCCGGGGGTGTCGATGCGGACGACCGCGTCGAACTCGACGCCCGTGTCGGTGGTGACCTTCACCGTGCGGGGGGTGGTGCCGTTGTTCAGCTCCTCGACGCCGGTGAAGGAGAAGGTCTCCTCGCCGGTGAGGCCGAAGGACTGGGCGGAGCCGCCCTCCGGGAACTGCAGCGGCAGGACGCCCATGCCGATGAGGTTCGAGCGGTGGATGCGCTCGTACGACTCGGCGATGACGGCCTTGACGCCGAGGAGCGCGGTGCCCTTGGCGGCCCAGTCGCGGGACGAGCCGGAGCCGTACTCCTTGCCGGCCAGGATGACCAGCGGGATGCCCTGCTCGATGTAGTTGCGCGAGGCGTCGTAGATGAACGCCACCGGCGCGTCCGCCTGGGTGAAGTCGCGGGTGTAGCCGCCCTCCGTACCCGGCGCGATCTGGTTGCGCAGGCGGATGTTGGCGAACGTACCGCGGATCATGACCTCGTGGTTGCCACGGCGGGAGCCGTAGGAGTTGAAGTCACGACGCTCGACACCGTGCTCGGTGAGGTACTTGCCCGCCGGGGTGTCGGCCTTGATCGCGCCGGCCGGCGAGATGTGGTCGGTGGTGACCGAGTCGCCCAGCTTGGCCAGGACGCGGGCGCCCGCGATGTCCGAGACCGGGGACGGCTCGTGCGCCATGCCCTCGAAGTACGGGGGCTTGCGGACGTAGGTGGACTGCGGGTCCCACTCGAAGGTGTTGCCGGTCGGGATCGGCAGCGCCTGCCACTGGGCGTCGCCCGCGAAGACGTCCTGGTAGGACTTGTTGAACATGTCCTCGCCGATGGCGTTCGCCACGACGTCGTTGACCTCGGCCTCGGAGGGCCAGATGTCGGACAGGTAGACCGGCTTGCCGTCCTGGTCGATGCCGAGGGCGTCCTTGGTGATGTCCACCTTCATGGAGCCCGCGAGCGCGTACGCGACGACCAGCGGCGGGGAGGCCAGGTAGTTCATCTTGACGTCGGGGTTGATACGGCCCTCGAAGTTCCGGTTGCCGGAGAGGACCGAGGTCACCGCGAGGTCGTGGTCGTTGACCGCCTTGGAGACCTCCTCCGGCAGCGGGCCGGAGTTGCCGATGCAGGTGGTGCAGCCGTAGCCGACGAGGTTGAAGCCGACCTTGTCGAGGTAGGGGGTGAGCCCCGCCTTGTCGAAGTAGTCGGTGACGACCTTGGAGCCCGGGGCGAGGGTGGTCTTGACCCACGGCTTGCGGGTCAGGCCCTTCTCCACGGCCTTCTTCGCGACGAGCGCGGCGGCGACCATGACGTACGGGTTCGAGGTGTTGGTGCAGGAGGTGATGGCCGCGACCGTCACCGCACCGTGGTCGATCTCGTAGGTCGAGCCGTCGGGGGCGGTGACGGTGACCGGGTTGCTCGGGGCGCCGTTGGGGTGGATGGCCGGGGCGTCGGAGGCCGGGAAGGACTCCTGGCCCGCCTCGTCCACGCTGTCCACGTAGTTGCGGACGTCCTGCTTGAACTGCTCGGCGGCGTTCGCGAGGACGATGCGGTCCTGCGGGCGCTTCGGGCCGGCGATCGACGGGACGACGGTGGAGAGGTCCAGCTCGAGCTTCTCGGAGAAGTCGGGCTCGGCGGCCGGGTCGAGCCAGAGGCCCTGCTCCTTGGCGTACGCCTCGACGAGCGCGACCTGCTGCTCGGAGCGGCCGGTGAGCTTGAGGTACTTCAGGGTCTCGTCGTCGATCGGGAAGATCGCGGCGGTGGAGCCGAACTCCGGCGACATGTTGCCGATGGTGGCGCGGTTGGCCAGCGACGTGGCGGCCACACCTTCGCCGTAGAACTCGACGAACTTGCCGACGACGCCGTGCTTGCGCAGCATCTCGGTGATGGTGAGCACCAGGTCGGTGGCGGTGGTGCCGGGCGTGAGCTCACCGGTGAGCTTGAAGCCGACGACGCGCGGGATGAGCATCGAGACCGGCTGGCCGAGCATCGCCGCCTCGGCCTCGATACCGCCGACGCCCCAGCCGAGGACGCCGAGACCGTTGACCATCGTGGTGTGCGAGTCGGTGCCCACGAGGGTGTCGGGGTATGCCTGGCCGCCTCGGACCATGACGGTCCTGGCGAGGTGCTCGATGTTGACCTGGTGGACGATGCCGGTGCCCGGCGGGACGACCTTGAACTCGTCGAAGGCGGTCTGGCCCCAGCGCAGGAACTGGTAGCGCTCCCTGTTGCGGCCGTACTCCAGCTCGACGTTCTGCGCGAAGGCGTCGTTGGTGCCGAACTTGTCGGCGATGACGGAGTGGTCGATGACCAGCTCGGCCGGGGCCAGCGGGTTGATCTTCGCCGGGTCGCCGCCGAGCTCCTTGACGGCCTCGCGCATGGTGGCGAGGTCGACGACGCAGGGCACGCCGGTGAAGTCCTGCATGATCACGCGGGCCGGCGTGAACTGGATCTCCTGGCTGGGCTGGGCCTGCGAGTCCCAGCCGCCGAGGGCCCGGATGTGGTCGGCGGTGATGTTCGCGCCGTCCTCGGTGCGGAGCAGGTTCTCCAGCAGCACCTTCAGGCTGTACGGAAGGCGAGCCGAGCCTTCCACCTTGTCCAGCCGGAAGATCTCGTACGACTCGTCGCCCACCTGCAGCGTGCTGCGGGCGTCGAAGCTGTTCGCCGACACGACAGTCTCCTTCATTTTTGTGCGCTTACCACCGCATCCTGCCGCCACGGCATCTTGGCCGATCCGCTAAGGTAAGGCTAAGTTAGGTAACCCTTACCAGGGTGGCGGCTGCGGTGCGCCTCGGCAGATATCTCGATGTCGAGATAACTCTAGTACATGGGGGCGAGCTGGTCATGCCCCGGCCTCCTACTGGTGAAGAGGCAGTGTTCCGACCCTGCACTATTCGGTGCCCCGTGGGGAGGAAGTGCCCCCGACTGTGCCGGTCCAAGAGGCCGCGCAGATGGGCACGGTGGCGGTAGCCCGGTAGCAAAGCAGGCACACGCCTTGGCGATCATGGAGTTGCGACGCTCTGTGATCACCGGGGAGACCTGTGCCTGTACTGCCATCATGGCTGACCGGACCACTCTGGACCAATACATCGCCCTGCTGCCTGAGCGATCGGCCTACGCGCCGACGCATCCGCTGGGCTGCCACCGCCCACGCATCAGCGACCGGATCGTCTTCGACAAGATGCTGCAGCTTCTGCGGTTCGGCTGCTCCTACCAGGCGATCGCCGACACGACCTGCTCGGCCACCACCATCCGCAACCGCCGCGACGAGTGGTCCGGCTCGGCGTCTTCGCCGAACTCAAGCAGATCACGCTCGGCGGGCCGCGCCCTCGCCGCCGCAGCGCGGGTGCCCCGCGAGATTCTCATCTCCGCCGCAACCCGCTCCCCGATGGCTGCTCCAGCGATCTGACCAAGCCACGGAGCCCCGGTACCTTCTCGGCCAGGCGTACGGCCACTCCGTTCGAGGCAGGCCCTGGGTGATCACAGAGTGTGGCAGCTCTGTGATCACCCAGGGCCTGCGCCTGTTCGCGACAGGGCCTCCACCGCGCCTATCTGCGCGGGTTCCGAGGAGGCGGTTCTGACTGGCGGGTCAGGCGCAGGCGGTGAGCTTCTTTCGGGCAGCGACCGCCTGCTCCTGCACAAAGGCGTCTGAGTCGCGAGCGAGCAGGTCCAGGACGGCCAAGCTCCCCGGTTCAGGAGCTGGGAACCGGCTCAGGGCGATGGCGACCCATGCCCGTACCCGTGCACTGTCGTCCTTGGCAAGGCGGTGGATTGCCGACAGTGTCCTGGGCTGCCGTGCGAAGCCGAGGGAGCTCAGGGCGTTCACTCGCACCTGGGGGCTGAGGTCCGCGAGCAGGGCCGTCAGCAGATCGACGGCCCGGGCCGTGGTCTTCGTGTGGGCGCCGATGGTTCCCACCGTCACGCTGCGGACTCTGTCGTCCGGATCTTGGACGGCGCCGGCCAGGAGGTCGAGGTCGCTCGGTTCGGGAACGAAGCCGAGCAGCCACAGCGCTGCCCTGCGCAGGTCCGGGTCGGGGCCCGCGGCCCATGGCAGGACGATGCTGCGCGCATAAGCGCGGTCCTGGTGAGCGAAGTCGGTCAGTATCGCCGACAGGGAGTCCTGGTCATCGCCCAGATCGTGGGCGAAGGCCCGCAGCAGCTCGGGAAGGGCTTTGGAGCCGGCTGTCGCGGCCAGAATGTTGCAGAGCACGTGGCGTCCGTACCAGTTCCTGGCATCCACGGCACCGGCAAGGTGCTCTTGCAGGCGCGGGACCAGGCCCGTGTCTCGAGCGGCCACCAGTTCGTCTTCCAGGCCTGCGATCTGGTCGAGGTCGGAGTCGGTGTCCGCCAGTGCGGCAGCAAGGGTGTCGAGCTGTGTGGCAGTGTTGCTCACGAGGTGGCCCTCCAGCGGGGGGGCGTCGTCGTTGGGCCGATCGGGGCTGGCGAAGTGAAACGGCACGCCGAACTGCTCGGCCAGGGCACGACCGACCGTCTCTGCTTCCTGTGCTTCGGGCCATGGCGGGACTGCGCCGTTGAACAGTCGCAAGTCACTACCGTGCCGGATGGTGGCGAGCCGGTGCTCGGCAGCCGGGACGTCGGTGAGCGCCATCAGGTCCACGCACCAGCCCTCGGTGTCACCGTCCCACAGCGCCTCGATGGCCACCGTCCGGCCAGGCAACGCCTCAACTTTCTCCGTAAGCGTCACCAGATTCAGCGGCGGGGTCGGATATCGCTCGAACCGTCGGCCCAGCTCCCGGTAGCGCTCTGCCACCAGATCCAGCGTTTCATACAGGCCCGGCCTGGATTCTGCTCGGAACGCCTCCCGAACGCGGGCGACTGCCGCGATCCGGTGGTCCTGCTGGATCAGACCGTCCACAGCGGAGCGCTCGGCGGCCGACAGCATGGCCCAAATCGGGGAGTCCATGACCGTATTCAAGCCGTACCGTCTACGCGCCCCCAACTCGGGTCGCCATAGCCGAGCACGACCGCTGCCATCCTTCCAAGGCGTTTGCCAGCGAACCCGGTCGTTGCGGCTTCCCTGCCAGTGAACCTCGTCGGGTGAGTACGTTGGGGGTGCTGGGTTGGCTGTTCCGGGCTGGGAGAGAGGCCAGGGGCGCCACCGCTGAACGGGGCGCCCCAGGCACGCAGTGCGGACGTCAGCTCTCGAAACGTGGTTTGCGGTCCCCTTCCCAGGAACTCACCATGCGAGCCGTCTGCCCTCTTGGCGTCCGCCATTCAGGTGACCGGAGCACAGTCGTGAGCGTCACGAACCGGCGATCGCTGAAAGACCCTTTGCCAACCAATCCAGTCCACGCAAGGTCAGCTCAAGCCCGACGAGTGACTTCGCTGAACCAGCCGGCACCAGCGTCGCAAGGAGCCGTTCGGATCGGCGGGGGATCACTCGGCGACGGAGTCGTCAGTCGCCGCATTTGCGGACAAAAGCCTCATGAATCTACGAACCGTCACGGAAGCGCCCCTTCACGGCAATCACCGACGGCGGCATCAACTGGCCACACCCGGCCGCACCCCCCACCGTCGGCGCGCCCCTGGTGCGCAGTGCCCGAAGTCCCGCCCGTTCGGGCCGCCTTGACCCCCACCACCCGGAAGGATGCGCTCCATTTTTCTTTATCTCACATCCGATATACGGTCGCGCCATGGCAGACGACTACCTCGTACGCATCGGCAAGCTCATCCGTGACGCCCGGCAACACCGGGGCTGGACACAGTCGCAGCTTGCCGAGGCGCTCGGCACAAGTCAGAGCGCCGTCAACCGCATCGAGCGCGGCAACCAAAACATCAGCCTTGAGATGATCGCCCGAATCGGTGAAGCCCTGGACAGTGAAATCGTCTCTCTGGGGTACGCGGGTCCGATGCATCTGCGCGTGGTCGGCGGACGTCGTCTGTCCGGCTCCATCGACGTCAAGACCAGTAAGAACGCGTGCGTGGCGCTGCTGTGCGCGACGCTCCTGAACAAGGGGCGCACGGTGCTGCGCCGCGTCGCCCGCATCGAAGAGGTGTACCGCCTTCTGGAGGTGCTCGGTTCGATCGGCGTTCGCACCCGGTGGATCAACGACGGGGTCGACCTGGAGATCGTGCCTCCGAGCGAGCTGGACATGGAGGCGATCGACGCGGAGGCGGCTCGCCGTACCCGCTCGATCATCATGTTCCTCGGGCCGCTGCTGCACCGTATGGACCGCTTCAAGCTGCCGTACGCGGGCGGTTGCGACCTCGGCACGCGCACGATCGAGCCGCACATGATCGCGCTGCGCCGCTTCGGGCTCGACATCGCCGCCACCGAGGGCCTCTACCACGCCCAGGTGGACCACTCCGTCTCCCCCGACCGCCCGATCGTGCTGACCGAGCGCGGCGACACGGTGACCGAGAACGCGCTGCTCGCCGCAGCCCGCCACGACGGCGTGACCGTCATCCGCAACGCGTCCTCCAACTACATGGTCCAGGACCTGTGCTTCTTCCTGGAGGCCCTGGGCGTACGGGTCGAGGGCATCGGCACCACCACGCTCACCGTGCACGGTGTGCCGACCATCGACGTGGACGTGGACTACTCGCCCTCCGAGGACCCGGTCGAGGCGATGAGCCTGCTCGCCGCCGCCGTGGTCACCGAGTCGGAGCTGACGGTGTGCCGGGTGCCGATCGAGTTCCTGGAGATCGAGCTCGCGGTCCTGGAGGAGATGGGCCTCGACCACGACCGTACGGCGGAGTACTTCGCCGACAACGGCCGTACCCGCCTGGTGGACCTGACCGTCCGGCCCTCCAAGCTGGAGGCGCCGATCGACAAGATCCACCCGATGCCGTTCCCGGGCCTGAACATCGACAACGTCCCCTTCTTCGCGGCCATCGCGGCCTCGGCGCAGGGCAAGACCCTGATCCACGACTGGGTCTACGACAACCGCGCGATCTACCTGACGGACCTGAACCGCCTCGGCGGACGGCTCCAACTCCTCGACCCGCACCGCGTCCTGGTGGAGGGCCCGACCCGCTGGCGCGCCGCCGAGATGATGTGCCCGCCCGCGCTGCGGCCCGCCGTGGTCGTTCTGCTGGCCATGATGGCGGCGGACGGCACGTCCGTCCTGCGCAACGTCTACGTCATCAACCGCGGCTACGAGGACCTCGCCGAGCGGCTGAACTCGATCGGCGCGCAGATCGAGATCTTCCGGGACATCTGACCAGGGCAGGGTGGCGTGTCCAGCGCTGCAGCCCGGGGAGTGCTGGGGGCCCGCGTCGTCGGGGTGTGGCAGCGCCCCGAGGCGCCGGTGCTCGCAGGTCGGCCTGGGCGCGTGGGCTTGGCGCCCGGAGGACTCGATACGCTGACTGGGTCCCTCAGACGCATCCGACCTGACCACCGGAGCCGCGAGATGTACGTTCGACGGGTCGTACCCAACGTCCAGTCAGTCGCCCTGAAGGAAAGTGCCGAGTTCTACGGCCTGCTTGGCTTCGAGGAAGTCATGAACCACGGCTGGATCGTGACACTCGCCTCCGCCGGGAATCCCGCCGTCCAGGTCAGCCTGATGACCGAGGACGCGACCGCCCCCGTGGCTCCGGACATGAGCATTGAGGTCGAGGATGTCGACGCGGCGTATGCCGAGATGCGGCGGAGCGGTGCCGAGATCGTGCACCCGCTGACCGACGAGGAGTGGGGCGTGCGCCGCTTCTTCGTCCGGGATCCCAACGGCCGCGTGGTGAACGTGCTCAGCCACGGCTGACGGCGCGCCGCGTCCGTCCGGGAGAGCCGCACGCACGGGAGCCGCCGCCCTGGTCGGGGCGGCGGC
>NZ_JBEZKJ010000038.1:0-76083 GCF_040651675.1 Streptomyces sp. NPDC048415
GCCTCCATCAAGGGGTTCGGGGATGGCCCGTACACCAACTTCAAGGCGTACGAGGTCGTCGCGCAGGCCATGGGCGGGTCCATGTCGACCACCGGTTTCCAGGACGGGCCACCGCTGGCCACCGGGGCGCAGATCGGCGACTCGGGCACCGGCATCCACGCCGTGGCGGGGATACTCGCGGCGCTGTTCCAGCGCGAGAACACCGGCCGCGGCCAGCGGGTCAACGTGGCCATGCAGCATGCCGTGCTCAACCTCTGCCGGGTGAAGTTGCGCGATCAGCAGCGACTGGCCCGTGGTCCGCTCGCCGAATATCCCAACGAGGACTTCGGCGACGAGGTTCCCCGCTCCGGCAATGCCTCCGGCGGCGGGCAGCCCGGCTGGGCCGTGCGCTGCGCGCCCGGCGGTCCGAACGACTACGTCTACGTGATCGTGCAGCCCGTCGGCTGGAAACCGATCAGCGAGCTCATCGGCCGGCCCGAGCTCGCCGACGACCCGGACTGGGCCACCCCCGAAGCCCGCCTCCCCAAGCTGACCAAGATGTTCCAGCTCATCGAGGAATGGACGTCCACCCTCCCCAAGTGGCAGGTGCTGGAGAAGCTCAACGCCCACAACATCCCCTGCGGGCCCATCCTCTCCACCAAGGAGATCATCGAGGACACCTCCCTCGCCGCCAACGAGATCGTCGTCGAGGTCGAGCACCCCGAACGCGGCAGGTACGTCACCGTCGGCAACCCCCTCAAACTCTCCGACTCCCCCGCCGACATCACCAGCTCACCCCTCCTCGGCGAACACAACGAGGAGATCTACATCGGCGAACTCGGCCTCGGGGACGAGGAACTGCGCCTGCTCAAGTCGAGCGGGGTGATCTGAGGTGGTGACCGAGGACCGGGCACTGCGGGTGAGGGAGCTCCTCGACGCCGTGCGAGCCGAGGGACGGACCGCGCTGACGGCGCCCGAGGGCAAGGTGATCGCCGACGCGTACGGGATCGCGGTTCCCGGCGAAGAGCTGGCGAGGGACGCGGACGAGGCGGTGGCCTGCGCGGCACGCCTCGGCGGATCTGTGGTGATGAAGATCGTCTCCGCGGACATCCTGCACAAGACCGACGCGGGCGGCGTGATCGTCGGCGTCGAGGGAGCGGCGGACGTACGGGCCGCCTTCCGCGAGATCGTCGAGAACGCGCGGGCGTACGACATACGGGCCCGCATCGAGGGCGTACAGATCCAGGAACTGCTGCCGCGGGGGCAGGAGGTCATCGTCGGGGCGGTGACCGACCCGACGTTCGGGAAGGTCGTGGCCTTCGGGCTCGGCGGTGTGCTCGTCGAGGTCCTCAAGGACGTCACGTTCCGGCTCGCGCCCGTGGACCCCGACGAGGCGCTGTCGATGCTGGACTCGATCCGCGCGGCGGAGATTCTGCGCGGGGTGCGCGGCGCGCCGCCGGTGGACCGGGGGGCGATCGCCGAGCAGATCCGTCGGGTCTCCGAACTCGTCGCGGACTTCCCGGAGATCGCCGAGGTGGACCTCAACCCGGTGATCGCCACCCCGAAGGGCGCGGTCGCGGCGGACATCCGTGTGATCCTCGCCGAGAGCGATCCCACCCAACGCCGCACCTACACCCGCGCGGAGATCCTGACCTCCATGCGCCGGCTGATGGAGCCCTCGTCGGTCGCGGTGATCGGCGCCTCCAACGAGCCCGGCAAGATCGGCAACGCGGTGCTGCGCAACCTCATCGACGGCGGCTTCTCCGGCGAGATCCATCCGGTGAACCCCAAGGCCGACGACATTCTGGGCCGCAAGGCCTACAGGAGTGTCACCGACATTCCCGGTGAGGTGGACGTGGCGGTCTTCGCCGTGCCCGCCCCGGCCGTGGCCGCCGCGCTGGAGGAAGTGGGCCGCAAGCACATACCCAACGCCGTCCTGATCCCCTCCGGGTTCGCGGAGACCGGCGAACACGCGCTCCAGGACGAGCTCGTGGCCATCGGCGAGCGGTACGGCATCCGGCTCCTCGGCCCGAACATCTACGGCTACTACTCGACGTGGCAGGACCTGTGCGCCACGTTCTGCACGCCGTACGACGTGAAGGGCGGCGTCGCTCTCACCTCGCAATCCGGTGGCATAGGGATGGCCATTCTGGGTTTCGCGCGTACTACGAAGACCGGTGTTTCGGCGATCGTCGGGCTCGGCAACAAGTCGGACCTGGACGAGGACGACCTGCTCACCTGGTTCGGCGAGGACCCGCGCACGCAGTGCATCGCGATGCACCTGGAGGACCTGAAGGACGGCCGCGCCTTCGTGGAGGCGGCACGGACCACGGTCCCGAAGAAACCGGTCGTGGTCCTGAAGGCCGGTCGTACGGCCGCCGGGGCGAGGGCCGCCGGTTCGCACACGGGCGCACTCGCGGGCGACGACGCCGTGTACGACGACATCCTGAAGCAGGCCGGTGTCATCAGGGCCCCCGGGCTGAACGACATGCTGGAGTACGCGCGCGCGTTGCCGGTGCTTCCCACCCCCCAGGGCGACAACATCGTGATCATCACCGGCGCGGGCGGCAGCGGCGTACTGCTGTCCGACGCGGTGACCGACAACGGTCTGTCCCTGATGGAGATCCCGCCGGACCTGGACGCGTCCTTCAGGGAGTTCATTCCGCCCTTCGGGGCCGCGGGCAACCCGGTGGACATCACGGGCGGGGAGCCGCCGTCCACGTACGAGGCCACGATCCGGCTGGGCCTTTCGGACCCGCGCATTCACGCGCTCGTCCTCGGCTACTGGCACACCATCGTGACCCCTCCCATGGTCTTCGCCGAGCTCACCGCGCGCGTGGTGGCCGAATTCCGTGAGCGCGGTGTCGCGAAGCCCGTGGTGGCCTCGCTCGCCGGCGACGTCGAGGTCGAAGAGGCCTGCCAGTACCTCTACGAGCGAGGGGTCGTGGCCTACCCGTACACAACCGAGAAGCCGGTCGCCGTGCTCGGCGCGAAGTATCGCTGGGCGCGTGCGGCGGGGCTGTTGGGGGGCGGGTCATGACGTGAGTGTGCGCGGGGGCGGCCGACGGTGCGCGTCGGCCGCCCCCGGGACCCGTGAGCGCACGAAAGGCATTTGGCAGGGGGCGCTGTCCAGATCTTTCGACGCAAGGGGTGTTTGAGTTCGATGGCAACCACCGATTTCTCGACGTCCGTCCCCTATCAAGAGGTGACGGACCGCAATGGCCGCGTATACCGCGTCGGCGAGTCCGACGTCGACATCATGGGCCGTAAACGTAAATGGATGGTCTTCCTGCCCTGGGCGGGCATGCTGGGGATCAGCTCTGCCGAGTACGCGTTCACGTCAGCCGAGGACACGCTCCACGATGCTCATCTGTGGAGCAGCGGACACATCTTCTGGCTGATGGGCGTCTGGGTGTTCTTCCAGGCGGCCGTGGCCTTCCCGGCCGGGCAACTGCGGGAGAGCGGCCGCCTCCCCGCCCGTACGGCGATGCTGCTGGGCGCGCTGGGCACCCTGCTGGGCTATCTGTCACTGGCGTTCGCGCCGCATGTGCTGGTCGCCTATCTCGGCTTCGGCATGTGCAGCGGTATCGGCGCCGGTCTCGTCTACGCGACCTGCGTGAACATGGTCGGCAAGTGGTATCCGGAGCGCAAGGGCGGCAAGACGGGCTTCGTCAACGGCGGTTTCGCCTATGGGTCCGTGCCCTTCGTCTTCCTGTTCACCTCGTACATGGAGCTGGGCAACTACAAGGGCGTCCTGGTGGGCGTCGGTCTGCTCTGCTGCGCGATGGTCGCGGTCGCCGGCTGGTTCTTCAAGGACCCGCCGAAGGGCTGGTGGCCCGCGAACGTGGACCCGCTGAAGGTGTCGGACGACCCGAGGATCAGGCGGGCGCTGGAGAAGAACCCGCCGGCCGTGAAGCAGTACACCCCAAAGGAGGCCGCTCGTACGCCCGTTCTCTGGATGATGTGGTTCTGTCTGCTGTGCACGGCCGGGATCAACATCTTCGGCATCGCCTTCCAGGTGCCGTTCGGCAAGGACATGGGCTTCGCGGGCGGGATCGTTGCCACGGCGATGTCGCTGAAGGCCATCGTCAACGGCACGGGACGCGGCGTCATCGGCTGGATATCCGACCGCGCCGGCCGGCGCCACACACTGATCATCGTGTGTCTGGTGCTGGGCACCGCCCAGTTCGGTGTCCTGATCTCCGGCCAGATGGGCAGCATGCCGTTCTTCCTGTTCTGCTCCATGGTCTCCGGCTTCGGCGGTGGGGCGATCTTCCCGCTGTTCGCGGCCATGACGGCGGACTACTTCGGTGAGAACAACAACGCCTCCAACTACGGAATGGTCTACAGCTCGAAGCTGATCTCGGGCCTGGTGGGCTCCGGCATGGGCGCGATCGTCGTCGACACGTGGGACTACCACGGCGCCTTCGTGCTCGCCGGATCCATCGGCCTGGCGTCCGCCGTGCTGGCGCTGTTCCTGAAATCACCGGGCCGGCCACAGGCCCGGAGCATAGTTCCCAACCCGCACCCGCTCGGCGAGGAGATGGCTTGATGACGGCGGAACCTATCGCCACGAAAAACGCGTCGGAGGACTCCGGCGCCTCGTACCGCGAAGTCACCGATTCCCGGGGCCGTGTCTACCGGATCGGCGAGACGGACCGGGACATCCTGGGCCACTCACGCAAGTTCATGGTGTACCTGCCATGGATAGCCATGATGGCCATCAGTGTCTTCGAGTACGCGTACGGCTCGGCCGAGGACACCTTGTCCCACGCGCACGGCTGGACGCAGAGCAACACCTTCTGGATCCTGAGTGTCTGGGTCTTCTTCCAGGCCGGCATAGCCTTCCCCGCGGGCTGGCTGCGGGAGAAGGGCATCCTGACCGCCCGCAAGGCCATGTACGTCGGCTCGGGCATGTGCCTGATCGGCTTCCTCGCCCTCTCTCACCTGAGCAACGTCCTCCTGGCGATCCTGGGTTTCGGCGTCATCGGTGGCATCGGATCCGGCCTGGTGTACGCGACCTGCATCAACATGGTCGGCAAGTGGTTCCCCGAGCGGCGCGGCGCCAAGACCGGGTTCGTCAACGGCGGATTCGCGTACGGCTCGCTGCCGTTCATCTTCATCTTCAACTACGCCTTCGACACGGCCAACTACCACCGCGTACTGGACCTCATCGGCTGCTACGTGATGATCGTGGTCTTCTCGACCGCCTTCTTCTTCAAGGACCCGCCGAAGGACTGGTGGCCGGCGGACATCGACCCGCTGACGTACGGCGGTACCGAGAAGGGCGCAGCCAGCCTCGCCAAGAACCCTCCCGCGGTGAAGCAGTTCACGCCCAAGGAGGCCATCAGGACCGGCATGCTCCCGCTCATGTGGATCGCCCTCGTCATGACCGCGGGCGTGTCGATCTTCGGGATCTCCTTCCAGGTCGACTTCGCCAAGGAGGTGGGCTTCGGCCCGCTGGTGGCGGCGTCGTCAATGGGCGTCATGGCCGTCATCAACGGCATCGGCCGGGGTGTGGTGGGCTGGCTGTCCGACAGCTGGGGCCGTAAGCAGACCCTGGTATTCGTGATCGTCGTCCTGGGGCTCGCGCAGTTCGGCGTGATCTGGGCCGGCGACATCCACAGCGAAGCCCTGTTCCTGTTCTTCGCCTTCCTCTCCGGGTTCGGCGGCGGGGCCTTCTATCCGATGTTCGCGGCCCTGACGCCGGACTACTTCGGCGAGAACTACAACGCCACCAACTACGGGCTGGTGTACAGCGGCAAGCTGATCAGCGGCCTGTTCGGCGGCGGGCTCGGCTCGATGGTGGTCGCCGCCTGGGGCTACAACGGCGCCTACGCGCTGGCCGGCGGCGTCTCCATGGTGGCGGCGGCGATCGCGCTGCTGCTGAAGCAGCCGGGGCGGACTCGAGCGGACACGTCGGCGCCGCGGCCGCAACCGGTGGGCTGAGCAAGGGAGTCCGGACAACGGGCGGCCCTTCCCGCGACGAGCGTCGCGGGAAGGGCCGCCCGATCCGTTTGCTAGTGGCGCTTCTTGCGCAGGGCCGCGAGATTGTCGTAACCGATCTTCGCGTGCTTCAGCGACTGCCCGAGGTCGGTGGAGCTCGGGGCGTTGTCCTGCTCGACCATCGGGTTGTGGTAGTTCCTGGCGCCGACACGGGAGAAGAAGGTGGTGTAGTCGATGACGCCGGTGCCGAACGGCACCATGTCGTAGCCCATGCCGTTCGTGGTGTTGACGGTGCCGTCCTTGGCGTGGAAGAGCGGGTAGCGCTTGTTGTTGCGGGCGACGAGCCCCGCCGGATCGAAGACGTTCTCCTGTGTGGAGCCGTCGTGGGCCGTGTACGTGTGGAACTTGTACTGGGCCACGTGCGCCCAGAAGATGTCCATCTCCAGCCAGACCACCTTCGGGTCGGTGATCTGCAGGAAGTACTCCAGCTTGCGGATGCCGGAACTGCGGGTCGGGCGGCCCTGGGCGTCGAGCGGGCCCCCGTCGATCACGAAGCCATAGGCCGCGTCGTGGTTGTGGGTGTACAGCTTGATGCCTTCACGGCGGGCGATCTCGCCGAGCGCGTTCCACTTGTCGGCGGCCACGTCCCAGTCGGCGCGGTAGGCGCTGCCAGTGGGATCGCCGCCGGTGCCCATGTGCGCCATGCCCAGGATGTTGGCGATCTCCAGGTGCTTCTTGAAGGTGTCCAGGTCGGACGTGGTGAAGGGCCAGGACGGCGGTATGAAGCCGTGGTTGCCCTGCGCCCGCAGCCCGTACTCGTCGAGCCAGGAACGCAGCAGCTTGGCGCCCTCCACGGACTCCAGGTTCGCACCGCCCGCGGCGTTGGCGTGCTGGCCGTAACCAGCGAACTCCACTTGCTTGTAGCCGAATCGCGAGAGCTGCTGGAAGACCTCGCGGAAACCGGAGGGCAGATCGGTGGCGAGGGGATCGCGGCCCGTCGCATCACGGAGCGTGTAGAGGATGATGCCGCGCCTGGCCGGAGGGACGAGGACGTCGCCGCCGTGGTCCTGGTCTCTGGCCCGGTCCTCGGCCAGGGCGGGCGAGGCGCCGAAGACGGGTGCGGCGATCGCCGCGGTCGCGGCGGCGGTGCAGGTGCTGAGGAAGCGGCGGCGGCTGACGCCGAGGGTGCGACGCAGGGCGTCGCCGGTTCCGGATTCGTCGTTGAACGCGGTCACGGTCTCTCTCTTTCGGATCGGTGTTCAGCGGTGGCGGGTGCCGGACGGTCTGCTGCTCGTGCGCAGGTCGGACGCCTGCCGGACGCTCGCCGAACGCGTTGTCAGTGGCGCGTGTTTCACTTTCTGTAGTCGCTCGTCACGGCTCGTCAGGCCTCGTCATTCGAGGCCGGCCAGGTCGAGCAGCAGGGATTTCACTTCGGTGGCCGCGATGCGGCCGGTGACTGCGCGGGGGGTGGAGCAGATGATGAGCGGACCTTCGTCGTCGCTCAGGGGAAGGCGGCCGTGGCTGCCGCGAATAGGTGAGGGGTCCAGGGGCACGACCGCCATGCGGTAGCGCAGGCCGAGCTTCTTGCGGGCCAGCGCGGTGGCCGCCTTCACCTTGACGTAGGGGTCGAGGGGATCCATGAAGAGTTCGACCGGGTCGTAGCCGGGTTTGCGGTGGATCTCGACGAGCTGCGCGAAGTCGGGCGCGCGGGCGTCGTCGAGCCAGTAGTAGTACGTGAACCAGGCGTCCGGCTCCGCGACGGCAACGAGTTCGCCGGAGCGCGGATGGTCGAGGTGATGGGCCTTCTTGCCCTCGTCGTCGAGGAGTCGCTCGATGCCGGGTAGGTCGGCGAGGGCTGCCTTCGTGGCCTCCAGGTCCTCTGGACGTCGCACGTAGACATGGGCGATCTGGTGGTCGGCGACCGCGAAGGCACGGGACGCCATCGGGTCGAGGTACTCCATGCCGTCCTGCGTGTGCACCTCCAGGAGTCCGGCGCGGCGCAGGGCGCGGTTGATGTCGACGGGGCGGTCCGCGCGGGTGATGCCGTACTCGGAGAGCGCGACGACGGTGCGGCCTTCCGCCTTGGCGTCGTCGAGGAGGGGAGCCATGGCCGCGTCGAGGTCCGCGGCCGCTTGCAGGGAGCGCGGGTCGTCGGGGCCGAAGCGCTGCAGGTCGTAGTCGAGGTGAGGGAGGTAGCAGAGGGTCAGGTCCGGCCGGCGGGTGCGGTTGATGTGGCGGGTCGCGTCGATGATCCAGCGGCTGGAGACGAGGTCGGCGCCGGGACCCCAGAAGTGGAACAGGGGGAACGTGCCGAGTTTCTCGGTGAGTTCGTCGTGCAGGGCCGGGGGCCGGGTGTAGCAGTCGGGTTCCTTGCGGCCGTCGGCGTAGTAGACGGGACGGGGAGTGACGGTGATGTCGGTGTCGGCGCCCATGGCGTACCACCAGCAGATATTGGCGACCGTGTAGCCGGGGTGCGCGCGCCGGGCGGCATCCCACAACTTGTCGCCGGAAACCAGGCCGTTGTGCTGCCGCCACAGGAGTACGTCGCCGAGCTCGCGGAAGTACCAGCCGTTGCCGACGATGCCGTGCTCGCAGGGGTGGGTGCCGGTGAGGAAGGTGGACTGTGCGGCGCAGGTGACGGCGGGCAGGACGGTGCCGAGCGGCGCGCGAGAGCCGGACTGGCCGAGAGCTTTGAGGTGGGGCATGTGGTCGAGGAGACGAGGAGTGAGGCCGACTACGTCCAGGACGAGGAGAGGGGTGGGACGTGGGAGCTCGCTGGGGTGCTCCCGCAGGGGTGTCGGTGCCGGCTGCTGGGTCACGGCAGCTCCTTGAGGCCGAGGTCCGTCAACAGGTCTCGGACCAGGGTGAGTTCTGCGGCGATGCCGTCGGCGAGCTGGGCGCGGGCGCGGGGGCGCAGCTCGGACGGGAGGGCCTGCCAGGTGTAGGTCTCGACCTCCAGATGGCGGGTGAGCGGGTGCGGGCCACCGGCGAGATGGGCCAGCGCGGCCCGCAGTACGGGGAGTGTGGAGGTGAGGGGCGCGGCGGGGGCCGCGTGCAGCGGGACATGGAAGTGGGCGCGCCACGGGGAGGCGTCGGGCAGGGCGTCTCCGGCGAGGGCGTCGCCGAGGTCGTCGGTGCCGCGCAGGCCGGCGGATGTCCGGGTGCGGGTCTGGTGCAGGAAGCGGGGTTCGTCGAAGGCGGCGAGGGCCGTGCGGACTTCGGGGAGATGGGGGTGTTCGGCGTGCAGGGCGGCTGAGAGCTGCGACTTGACGACAGGGACACGGGCTTGTGTGAGCGCGTCCAAGGCGGTGTGCGGGTCTTCGAAGGAGGTGGCGAGGTGGCAGGTGTCGACGCAGATGCCGATGCGGTCGTGGCCGATCGAGGTGAGCGGGGCGATGGCGTCGCGCGTGGTCTCGACGGCGCAGCCGGGTTCCGGTTCCAGGCCGATACGGATGGAGCGGCCGGTGAGTTCGTGGAGGGCGTCGAGGCGTTCGGCGAGCGTGGTCAGCGCTGCGTGGGCCGTTGCCGCCCGCTGGTCGTCGTACGCGGTGCGCCAGGCGAGGGGCAGCGTGGAGATGGTGCCTTCGGTGACGTCGTCCGGCAGGAGCTGGGCGAGGACGCGGGCCAGGGCGGTGGTGTGGGCGAGGCGTTCCGGGTCGGCCCAGTCCGGCTGGTAGACGCGGTACTTGACCTCCTCGGCGCCGAAGCCCTCGTACGGGAAGCCGTTGAGGGTGACGACTTCGAGGCCGCGGCGGTCGAGCTCGGTGCGCAGACCACGCAGGGCGGACGGGTCGGTCACCAGGGTGCGGGCGGCGTCCTTGGCGAGCCACAGACCGATCCCGAGGCGGTCGCGGCCGAGGCGACGGCGCACGGGTTCGCAGTGGTCGCGGAGCTGGGCGAGGACGCCGTCGAGGGTCTCGGCCGGGTGGACGTTGGTGCAGTAGGCGAGGTGGACGGTGGAGCCGTCGGGGTGGCGGAAGCGCATCGCTCACTCCCCGCCGCGGAGAACGGAGTTGCCTTCGTGGGTGACTTCCTTGGTCGTGCTCTGGAGATTCAGCCGCCCGCTGAGTCCGTAGAAGGCGACGGGGTTGCGCCACAGCACCTGGTCGACGTCGTCGTCGGTGAATCCGGCCGCCAGCAGGGCGTCCCCGACTCGGCGGGTCTTGAGAGGGTCGCTTCTCCCCCAGTCGGCGGCCGAGTTGACGAGCACCTTCTCAGACCCGTAATCCCGCAGGATCGCGACCATCCGCTCCTCGTCCATCTTGGTGTCGGGATAGACGGAGAAGCCCAGCCAGCAGCCGCTGTCCTTCGCCTCTTTGACGGTGTTCTCGTTGAGGTGGTCGACCAGGACCCGCTCCGGGGACAGGGCGGATGCGCGGACGGCGTCCAGGGTGCGGCGCAGGCCGGCCAGCTTGTCGCGGTGCGGGGTGTGGACGAGCGCGGGCAGCTCGTGGTCGGCGGCGAGTTGAAGCTGGGCAGCGAGCGCGGCGTCCTCGGCGGGGGTCATCGAGTCGTAGCCGATCTCGCCCACGGCCACCACCTGGTCCTTGACGAGATACCGGGGCAGTTCGTCGAGGACGGGGACGCAGCGGGGGTCGTTCGCCTCCTTGGGGTTGAGGGCGAGCGTGCAGTGGTGGGCGATGCCGTACTGGGCGGCGCGGAAGGGTTCCCAGCCGAGGAGCGAGTCGAAGTAGTCGAGTAAGGAGGCGGGTGAGGTGCGGGGCTGGCCCAACCAGAAGGAGGGCTCGACGACGGCGCGGACGCCCGCGGCGTGCATGGCCTCGTAGTCGTCGGTGGTCCGTGACGTCATATGGATGTGGGGGTCGAAGATGCGCATCAGGACTCCTTGCCGGAGGTGCCGGAGCTTCCGGGCGTGCCGGAGGTGCCGGAGGTGCCGGGCGTGCCGGAGCTTCCGGGCGTGCCGGAGGTGCCGGAGGTGCCGGGCGTGCCGGAGGTGCCGGAGGTGCCGGGCGTGCCGGAGCTTCCGGGCGTGCCGGAGGTGCCGGAGCTTCCGGGCGTGCCGGTGGGGGTGGCCGTGGGCTCGGTCAGGGCCAGGACGCGATACAGGTCCTCGGGTACGGGACGGCCCGCGGCGGCGCGTTCGTCGGCGTAGTCGCCGAGCATGCGGGCGAGTTCGGCGTCGGCGCGGGCGCGCCGGGGCAGCTCGGCCACCTCGTCGACGGGGACGCCGGTGAACAGGCACTTCAGGACGGCGTGGCGCCAGCTGTGGGGGTCCAGGTGCCGGGCGGCGTACGGGCCGACGGCGGCCGCGACGAGCCGGGTGTCGTTGGTGCGCAGGGCGTCCTCGACCAGGGACAGCGCGCCGGGCCCTGGCACGAGGTGGGGCAGGGCGTGCAGGACGGCTCGGCGTTCGGCGGCCGTGCCTTGGCGGTAGACGCGGGCGAGTGCGTCCGGGTCGGCGCGGGCGGCGTGCAGGAGGAGTACGCGGGCTGCGTCGGCGTACTCGGGCCCGCACCGGCGCCCGGCCTCGGCTATCCGCAACTCCCAGACGGAGATGGGGCCGTGGACGCCGGGGTGGGCGGCCGCCTCGTCGAGTGCCTGGTCGAGCCAGGCGCGGGCGGCTCCGCCGAGGTGGGTGTTCAGGCGGGCGTGCAGGGCGGCGAGGGCGGGCCGGCCGGTGTGGCCCGCCTGGCTGCTCCGGCTGCCCTGGGTTCGGTTCGGGTGGTTCACGGGGTTCTCCCTTCGGGGCCCTTGGGGATCGCCCGGGCCGCGCGGTGGAGGAACGGGAGGGACTCTTCGGCGAAGTGGGGACCGGCGTGGGAGTGACGGGGCAGTTCGACGACGGTCAGGGCCTGATAGCCGGTGTCGGCAAGGGCTTCGAGTACGGGCGGGAAGTCGATCTCCCCGTCCCCGAACGGGAGGTGTTCATGGATGCCGCGGCGCATGTCCTCGATCTGGACGTGACGCAGCCACGGGGCGGCGGCGCGTACGCAGTCGGCGGGCGGCAGGGGTTCGAGGCACTGGCAGTGGCCGATGTCGAGGGTGAGCCCGAGGGCGGCCGGGTCGCCGAGTGCGCGGCGGAGGCGGTGGAAGTCCGCGAGGGAGGCGAGCAGGTGGCCCGGTTCGGGTTCGACGGCGAGGGGGACGCCGGCGAGAGTCGCGGCGTCCAGTACGGGGGTGAGCGCCTCGGCCAGGCGTTTCCAGGCGGTGTCCTCGTCCGTGTCCGCCGGGGTGACTCCGCTGAAGCAGTGCACGGCGTGGGCGCCGAGGTCGGCGGCGACCCGCACGGCCCGTATCAGCAGGTCCATCCGGCGCACGCGGTCGTCCGGGTCCCGGTCGAGGAGCGATGGGCCGTGTTTGCGCCGTGGGTCGAGGACATAGCGGGCGCCGGTCTCCACGGTGACGCCCAGTCCCAACGCCGCCAGCCTGTGGCCCACCTTCCGCGTGCGGGCGGCCAGGTCTGGGGCGAGCGGGTCCAGGTGCATGTGGTCGAGGGTCAGGCCCACGCCCTCGTAGCCGAGGTCGGCGAGGAGAGAGAGGACGTCGTCGAGACGGAGGTCGGTGAGGCCGTTGGTGCCGTAGCCGAAGCGGAGGGGATGGGGGTCCGGGGCGGGGCCCGCGTCGGAGGCCGGGCGGGGGCTCGGGGTCATGTGACGCTCACCTTCCTCGCGAACTTCCGGGCCGCTGGGGCGAGTGCGGCCATCAGGAAGGCGGTGACGGGAGAGCCCGCGCGGGCGGCGAGGGTGGCCTGGAGGGGGATCATGGCGCGGATTCCGCCGCCGACGGCTCGTTGGGTGAGCTGGGGTGAGGGGTTCAGGGCGGCGTGGAAGAGCGGGTGGGCGGCGGTCGCCGCGTAGGCCAGGGTGAGGGCTCCGCGCAGGGTGTCTGCCATGGGGTTCGGGGAAGAGCCGGGAGATGGAGCCGCACCGGAGGCTCGGCCGGGTCTCGCCCTCGGGGCGCCGACGCGTGCTGAGTGCGGAGCTGTCGGGGCATCGTCGGCAGGCCGTCCCGCGCCTGGCCGACCGTACGAGAGTCTCCAGGCAAGCGCACCGGTCGTGGCCAGCGCGGCCAGCGGTGCCACCGGCGAACCGCCCTGCGTCTCGCCCCGCGACACCGTGGTCACCGCGAGGGTGTGGGCGGCCAGGGTGAGGGCAGCGGGGAGGGCGTGGCGGGCGGTGCGACAGGCGGCGGTCACACCGTGGAGCACGTCCTGGCCGCGCGCCGCACGTCCGGTGCTCGCCGTGCCGAAGAGCCGATCCGGGCTGCGAGCCGTGCCGGCGGTGGCCGCGGCGCCGAGGAGTACGTCCAGGCCGCGCGCGGTTGCCATCGCCGCGGCTCCGGCGGGGGTTCGTTTGAGCGTGAGGTCGTACGCCCAGACGGTGGCCGCCAGCGGTGCGGCGACCGCGAGAGAGGGGCGTCCCGCGCGGGCTGCCAGGGCGAGGCCCGCCACCGTCAGGGCTCCGGCCGCCGCGAGTGCCGCGGCCGGGTGTACGCGGCCGGAGGGCAGCGGGCGGTGCGGGCGGTCCACGGCGTCCTCGGCTCGGTCGGCCCAGTCGTTCAGGGCCATGCCCGCCTCGTACAGGCAGAGGGAGGAACCGATGGCGAGCAGAGTGCGGGAGTTCGGGCGAGTGCCGACGGCGGCGGCCCCCGCGACGGCGTCTCCTGGCACGGTGAACAGGGCGGGCAGGCGCAGCAGTTCGACCCAGGCCCAGGCTTTCTCCCGCACCCCCGGGCCCAACCCGACCGACACCCGCGCCCCCAGGCCCAACCCGACCGACGCCCGCGCCCCCGGGCCCAACCCGACCGAGGCGCTCGCACCGGCCAACCCGGCCGACTCGCTCGCCTCAGCCAACCCGACCGACACTCGCGCCCCCGGGCCCGACTCAACCGAGGCGCTCGCACTGGCCAGTCCGACCGACTCGCTCGCCTCAGCCAACCCGGCCGACTCGCTCATGCCAGTCGGCTTCCCCTTTCCAAGAAACGCGCCCGACCCGAGCGCCCCAACCCCGCGCGACTTCACCGGCCCTCCCCCGTAAGCCCCCGCAGCCGCCCCGAGAACCCCGCCAGTGCCGCGTACTGCTCACCCAGTGCCGAGAGCCCCTCCCCCATCGGATCCTTGAAGTAGAAGCCGAGTTCGCTCAGGGGGCCGGTGACGCCTGCCTCGTGGGCGCGTGCTGTCAGCCGGGCGAGGTCGAGGACCAGGGGAGCGGCGAGCGCCGAGTCGCAGCCCTGCCAGGTGGTCTGGAGGATCATGCGGGTGCCGAGGAAGCCGTCGAAGGCGATGTGGTCCCAGGCGGTCTTCCAGTCGCCGAGGGCGGGAACGTCGTCGATATGGGTCTCGCCCTCCGGAGCCGCACCCAGGGTGTCCGCCAGCACGCGCTCCTTGCCGGCGTTCTTGGCCGCGGCGGCGGCCGGGTCGGCGAGGGCGGCTCCGTCCCCGCCGCCCAGGAGGTTGGTGCCGGACCAGGCGCGGACCGTCAGCGCGCGCTGGGCGAACATCGGGCCGAGTACGGACCGGAGCAGTGTCTGGCCGGTCTTGCCGTCGCGGCCCGCGTAGGGCAGCCCGCTGGACTCGGCCAAGGACGCGAGCGCCGGGTGGTGCAGGCCCGTCGAGGGCGTGAAGTTCACGTAGGGACAGCCGGCCCGCAACGCTGCCGCCGCGTACAGCGAGCTCGGGGGCAGCGCGGTCCCGGCGTGAGCGGGTTCCGTGGACGCCACGTTCACCACCACCGCCCGCACCAGGCCGCACCGGCGTACGAAGTCCCGTATGTCCGCGGCGAACGTGTCCACCAGCTCGGACGGATCACGGGTGTCGCCGGGGACGGGGCCGCCCGGGCGGATCTCACGGTCGGCGGCCTCCAGTTCGGCCGCGATTGCCGAGGGCAGACCCTGCGGGAGTACGCCACCCGCGGCCAGGGCCTCCGCCCGCTTCGGCAGAGGGCAGTCGACGGTGTCGTGACCGCCGAAGACGAGGGACGGCAGGGTGGGCAGGCCGCAGTCGGCGAAGAGGTCGGTTTCGGTGACCATGCCCGTCGGGGCGTGCAGCCCGGCGGTGACGGCCGCGCAACCCGCGATGACGGTGGTGGCGACGGAGCCGCGTGCTCCGATCAGCCACACCCCCACCCGGGGATCAGCAGGGGACACGGACATGGGCAGCCTCCTTGTCGTAAGTCAGCCAGGAGAAGCGGGGGGCGAGACGGCGGGCGGGAGTACGGCGTCTCCCGCCCGCCGCCGCTCAGTCGCCCGGCGAAGCCTCGA
This sequence comes from Streptomyces sp. NPDC048415, assembly GCF_040651675.1. Taxonomy (NCBI): domain Bacteria; kingdom Bacillati; phylum Actinomycetota; class Actinomycetes; order Kitasatosporales; family Streptomycetaceae; genus Streptomyces; species Streptomyces sp. NPDC048415. The sequence goes on from NZ_JBEZKJ010000038.1 coordinate 15,145, forward strand.
AAGCCCCGCGCGCCGAGGGCTTCGTGGGCAGTTCCTTGATCCGGATGTCACGGAAGGACACCTGGTCGTCGGCTCCGTGGTTCTGGATGCCGACGTGTCCGTCGCGCAGGCTCCGTGCCGGATCGGTGTTCGTGAAATCGTTGATCTTCACGCCGTTGAGCCAGACGCGGAGCCGTTCGCCCTCCACGCGGATCTCGTACGTGTTCCACTCCCCCGGCGGGTTCAGCGCGCGGTCGCGCTTGTCGATGTCGGCGGACTGGAAGCTGTACACGGCCCCGGTGGTGCGGTCGGGGGCGTCGGTCGCGTCGATCTGGATCTCATAGCCGTTGTTCACGGCCGACCAGGGGTCGTCGGAGGCCGGGAAGCCCACGAAGACACCGGAGTTGTCGTCCCCGGCCGCCTTCCAGTCCAGCTTCAGCGAGTACGCCCCGAAGGCGGCGCCCGCGTACCAGAGCATCCCCAGCCCGCCGTTCGACGTCAGGGTGCCGTCGTCCGAGCGGGAGAAGGAGCCCGGCCCGGCCTGTTTCCACGCCGAGAGCGACTCGGCCGTGCCGTCGAAGAGCGGGCGGTAGCCGTTCTCCGGGCGGCAGTCGGCCCGCGCGTCGCCGATGGCGTACCGGATACCGCCCAACAGGTGCTGCCGGAAGGCGGGTTCGGCGAACGACTCCTTGGTGTGACCGCCCCCGGTGTAGAAGGCGCGGCCGCCCCGGTACTCCTGACACCAGGCGATCGGATGGTCGCCGGTCATCGTGCCGCCGGTGTACGACGACTCGTCGAGGGAGGCCAGGACGTGGGCCCGGTCACGCGGATTGGAGCGGTAGTTGTACCACTCGTCCGTGCGCTCCCACGCCTTCGGGAGTTGCGAGGTCGCCGGGTGTGCCCGGTCCTCGACGTCGACTGTCGCGGGCTGGATCGCGGGGTGCGACTGGAAGTAGGCGCCCGCGAGGCCGCCGTAGAAGGCCCAGTCGTACTCGGTGTCGGCGGCCGCGTGGATGCCCACATAGCCGCCGCCCCGATTGATGTACCGCTCGAAGGCGGTCTGTTGGGTGTCGTCGAGGACGTCACCCGTGGTGGACAGGAAGACCACGGCGTCGTAGCGGGCTAGGTTCTTCGAGGTGAAGGCGCCCGCGTCCTCCGTGGCATCGACCGCGAAGCCGTTCGCAGCACCGAGTTCCCGCACGGCTGCGATCCCGTCGGGAATCGAGTCGTGCCGGAAGCCGGCGGTCTTGGAGAAGACCAGGACCCGGCCGCCGTCGGCGTCCTTCGACGCGGCCGGTCCCGACACACAGCCGATGAGCAGGGCTGCGGCAGCACTCACGGTCAGTATTCGTGTCGATGCGCGCATGAGCGTCATCCCTCCCATCAGCTCGTCGTGAAGGTGAAGTCGTCCACGTCGTAGAGCGCGCCCGTCCCGCTCCCCTTGAAGACGAGGTAGAGCGTGGTGGTGCCGCGCGGCGCTCGCGAGAGATCCGCGCTCACGTCCTGGAAGGTGTCCCAGCCGCCGGTCACCGGCACACTCGCGGTGCCCAGAAGCCGGCCGGCCGGGGAGCCCGCGCGGACCTCGAGCGTGCCGCCCGATCCCGCGGACGAGATACGCGCCGTGATCTTCGTGGCGTTGCTCAGCACGTACGGCGTGAACGAGATCCAGTCGCCGTTGTCGATGTCGCCCACCGTCTTGCCGCCGTGTGCGGTGGCCTTCGACTGGACGGTGATCCCCGAGGCTTTGCCGAAGTGCTCGGCCTGGCGGTGCCTGGGCTGGGTGACATTCTGGTCGTGGCTGGTCAGCGGGGCCTGTCCGCCGCCCCCGCCGTCGGTGTACTGGGCGTCGAAGACCCCGAAGATGTTCGCGTCGTCGTCATGGCCGTTGCCCGCGCCGGTCTCGATGGTGCCCGTGCAGCCGTTGGCGGAGGTCAGCAGGTGGCCGTGACTGTCGTGGCCGAGGATGAAGTTGACCTTCACCTTGGAGCAGTCGATGGTGGTGTCCTCCGGGTCGGTCACCTTCACCCTGAAGGGCACGGCGTCGCCGAAGCTGAACAGCTGTCCGTCCTTGGGCAATTCGAGCGTCACCTTGGGCGCGGTGTTGCCGACGACGACCTGCACACTCGCGCTTCCGGTGCGGCCCGAGGCGTCCTTGGCGGTCACCGTCGCCGTGTACGTGCCGTTCTTCTTGTACGTGTACGTCGGGTCGGCCGCTGTCGACTTGCCGCCGTCGCCGAAGTCCCAGCTGTAGGTGAGGGCGTCGCCGTCGGCGTCGGACGAACCGGCGGAGGAGAAGTGGACCTTGAGCGGGGCGTGTCCCGAGGTGCGGTCGGCCGCGGCCTGGGCGACGGGCGAGTGGCCGTCGGTGGCGTTCTCGATCCGGTACAGGCCCGAGTTCTCGTCGCCGCCGAACCAGGCGGTGCCGTAGTCGAGCACGTACAGCGCGCCGTCGGGTCCGAAGGCCATGTCCATCACCTGGGTGCCCGTCCACGGGAAGGCGTTGATGGACTGCACGGCGCCGCTGCCGTCGGAGACGATCCGCTTGATCCAGCGGCGGCCGAACTCTCCGGCGAAGAAGTTCCCGTCGTACGCCTGGGGGAACTTCACCGGCGAGTCGAGCGAGGCGTCGTAGTGGTAGACCGGGCCGCCCATCGGGGATTCGGAGCCGCTGCCGAACTCCGGGACGGACGCGCCGTCGTACGGGATCCAGGCGGGCTGGGCAGGGGGCAGGTCGGTCAACCCGGTGTTGTGGGGCGAGTTGTTCTTCGGCGCGTCGCAGTCGAAGGCCGCGCCGGACGTCTTCGTCGCGAAGTCGTAGTCCACGTAGGCGTCGTTCTTGCCCGTGCAGTACGGCCAGCCGAAGTTGCCGGGGCCGGTCACTCGCGCGAACTCGACCTGGCCTCCGGGGCCACGCGCGGGGTCGGCGGCGCCCGCGTCAGGGCCGTAGTCACCGACGTACACGATGCCCGTCGCCTTGTCGACGCTGAAGCGGAACGGGTTGCGGAAGCCCATGGCGTAGATCTCGGGGCGCGTCTTGTCCGTGCCGGGCGGGAAGAGGTTGCCGTCGGGGATGGAGTACGAGCCGTCGGCGTTCACCTTGATGCGCAGGATCTTGCCGCGCAGGTCGTTGGTGTTGCCGGCCGAACGCTGCGCGTCGAATGCCGGGTTGCGGTCGGCGCGCTCGTCGATGGGGGTGAAGCCGTCGGACTGGAAGGGGTTCGAGTCGTCGCCGGTGGAGAGGTAGAGGTTCCCGGCCGCGTCGAAGTCGATGTCGCCGCCGACGTGGCAGCAGATGCCCCGGGATGTCTGGATGTCGAGGATCTTCTTCTCGCTCGCCGTGTCGAGCGTCCCGTCGCTCTTCAGGACGAAGCGGGAGAGGCGGTTGACGCCGTCGAAGGGCGCGAAGTCGGCGGCGCTGCCCGTTTCCGGGGCGTCACCGGCCGGGGTGTTCAGGGGCGGCGCGTAGTACAGGTAGATGAAGCGGTTGGCCGTGAAATCGGGGTCGATGCCGACGCCCTGCAGGCCTTCCTCGTCGTGCGAGTAGACGTCGAGCTTGCCCGCGAGCCTCGTGTTGCCCGCGCTGTCGGTGAGGCGGAGTTCGCCGTCGCGCGAGGTGTGCAGCACCGAGCGGTCCGGGAGCACGGCGAGCGACATGGGCTCGCCGACCTCGGGTTCGCCCTTGGCCAGGGTGACCTGCTGGAAGTCCTCGGCCGCCGAGGCCTTGGGGCCGGCGACGGCTGCGCCGGCCTGGGGTGGGGTGAGGGTGAGGGAAGCGGCCGCGAGCAGCGCGCCGCTCAGCAGGGCGAGTGCCCCGCGCATTCTGGGACGTCTCGAGTGGCTTTTGTTCTTCCTGTTTGGGGCGTACGGGTGCACGAAATGCCTCCATGAAGGGGCTGGTCGTACGGGCGGATGCGTGACGCCGGGGTGCGCCGTCACCCCGGAGAGCGGAAGAGGTCAGTGACCGAACGCCGCGTCGAAGGAGGCCGACGGCGGCTCGAAGTCGTAGGCCTTGAGGCGGGTCAGGGCCTCGGGTGCGCCCTGCAGCCGGTCCATGCCGGCGTCCTCCCACTCGACGGAGATGGGGCCCGCGTAGTCGATGGAACGCAGCATGCGGAAGACGTCCTCCCAGGGGACGTCGCCGTGGCCGGCGGAGACGAAGTCCCAGCCGCGGCGCGGGTCGCCCCAGGGCAGGTGCGAGCCGAGGCGGCCGTTGCGCCCGTCGAGCCGTTTGCGGGCTTCCTTGCAGTCGACGTGGTAGATCCGGTCGCGGAAATCGTGGAGGAAACCGACAGGGTCGAGGTCCTGCCACACGAAGTGCGAGGGGTCGAAGTTGAGGCCGAAGGCAGGACGGTGGTCAACTGCGTCCAGCGCCCTGTGCGTTGTCCAGTAGTCGTATGCGATCTCGCTCGGGTGGACCTCGTGGGCGAACCGCACGCCCTGCGCGTCGAAGACGTCCAGGATGGGGTTCCAGCGCTCGGCGAAGTCCTCGTAACCGCGTTCGATCATCGACTCGGGCGCGGGCGGGAACATCGCGACCAGGTGCCAGATCGCCGACCCGGTGAAGCCGATCACGGTGTCCACGCCGAAGGCGGCCGCCGCGCGTGCGGTGTCGGCGATCTCGGCGGCCGCCCGCTGCCGTACGCCCTCGGGTTGGCCGTCGCCCCAGATGCGGGCGGGCAGGATCGCCTGGTGACGTTCGTCGATGATGGCGTCGCAGACGGCCTGGCCGACCAGGTGGTTGGAGATCGCCCAGCACTTCAGGCCGTACTTGTCGAGGAGTGCGTGCCGGGAGTCGACGTACGCCGGGTCGGCGAGCGCCTCGTCGACCTCGAAGTGGTCGCCCCAGCAGGCGAGTTCGAGTCCGTCGTAGCCGAAGTCGCGGGCCAGGCGGCAGACCTCTTCGAGCGGCAGGTCGGCCCACTGGCCGGTGAAGAGCGTGAAGTTGCGCGGCATTTCCAGGCCTCCTCAGACCGCTATGGGTGTGTAGACGGAGTTCTTCTCGGCGCTCTCCTCCACCGCCGCGAGTACGCGCTGCACTTGCAGCCCGTCGGCGAAGGACGGCACGGGTGGCCGGCCGTCCGCGATGGCCCGCACCAGGTCACGGGCCTGGTGCACGAAGGTGTGCTCGTATCCGAGGCCGTGGCCCGGTGGCCACCAGGCGTCCAGATAGGGGTGGTCGGGCTCGGTGACGAGGATGCGGCGGAAGCCCGCGTGCGCGCCGGGCTCGGTGTGGTCGTGGTAGGAGAGTTCGTTGAGCCGTTCCAGGTCGAAGGCCAACGAGCCGCGCTCGCCGTTGAGTTCGATGCGCAGGGAGTTCTTGCGGCCGCTCGCGAAGCGGGAGGCCTCGAAGGAGGCGAGGGCGCCGGAGGCGAAGCGGGCGGTGAACAGGGCGGCGTCGTCGACGGTGACCGTGCCGAGACCGCCTGTCCCCGGGCCCGCGGACAGCCCGCCGTCCGAAACGGCGGACAGCCCGCTCGACGCCCCGCCGGGCAGCGGCCGTTCCCGTACGAACGTCTCGGTGAGCGCGGAGACTCCGACGAGCGGCTCCCCCGCCAGATACTGCGCGAGGTCGACGATGTGCGCTCCCAGGTCCCCGAGCGCTCCCGATCCGGCCGCCTCCTTGCGCAACCGCCAGGTGAGCGGGAACCTCCTGTCCACCAGCCAGTCCTGAAGGTACGTCACCCGAAGGTGACGCAGGGTGCCGAGGCGGCCCTCGGCGATCATGTTCCGGGCCAGGGAAGTGGCCGGTAGTCGGCGGTAGTTGAAGCCGACCATGGACATCTGCCCCCGGGCGAGAGCCGCTTCGGCGGCTGCCGCCATCACCTCGGCCTCCTCGACCGTGTTCGCGAGGGGCTTCTCGCACAGCACGTGCTTGCCCGCGGCCAGGGCGGCAACGGCGATTTCGGCATGGCTGTCGCCGGGGGTGCAGATGTCGACGAGGTCGACGTCGTCCCGGGCGATCAGGGAGCGCCAGTCGGTCTCGGCCGCCGCCCAGCCGTGCCGCTCGGCCATCGCCCGTACGGCCTGTCCGTCACGGCCGCAGACGGCGGCGAGGACCGGGCGGCGCGGCAGGTCGAAGACACGGCCGACGGTGCGCCAGCCCTGGGAGTGGGCGGCGCCCATGAAGGCGTAGCCGACCATGCCCACGCCCAGTGCGGGCTTCTCGACCTCGTCGCCCCGGTGCGGCTGTCCCATGCGGATGTCCTCCTCGTCGTCGTGGCACGGTGGGGGGTGGGGCCCTGGTCCGCCGGACAGGCCCGGAAGGCAGGGCATCTCATTTGAAGCCGGTGGCCATGTACTGCTGGACGTTGTCCTTGTCGACGACGGCCGAGTAGAGCGTGAGCGACGCGGGGATCTCGAACTCGGCGAGCCCGCCGATGCCCTTGCCCTGGCCGAGCGCGCGGGCCAGGTCGATCGCGGACGCGGCCATGGTCGGCGGATACAGGACGGTGGCCTTCAGGACGCTGTTGTCGGCGTCGATGGCCTGGAAGGCGGAGAGGGCGCCCGCCCCGCCGACCATCAGGAAGTTGTCACGGCCGGCCTGCTTGACGGCGCGCAGCGCGCCGACGCCCTGGTCGTCGTCGTGGTTCCACAGTGCGTCGAACTTCGGCTGCGCCTGAAGGAGTTGGGCCATTTTGGCCTGGCCGGACTCGACGGTGAACTCGGCGGCCTGCCGGGCGACCTTCTTGATGTTCGGGTAGTTTCTCAGGGCCGCGTCGAAGCCCTGCGTGCGCTGCTTGGTGAGCTCGAGGTTGTCGAGCCCGGCGAGTTCGATGACGCGAGCGTCCTTCTTGTCCTTGAGCTTCTCGCCGATGTACTGGCCGGCGCTCAGGCCCATGCCGTAGTTGTCGCCGCCGATCCAACAGCGGTATGCCTGCGGAGAGTTGAAGATCCGGTCGAGGTTGACGACGGGGATGCCCGCGCGCATGGCCTTGAGGCCGACCTGGGTGAGCGCCTTGCCGTCGGCGGGCAGCACGACCAGGACGTCGACCTTCTTGTTGATCAGTGTCTCGATCTGGCCGATCTGCGCGGCCGTGTCGTTGGAGCCCTCGGTGATCTCCAGCGTCACGTCCTGGTACTTCTTCGCGCGGCTCTTGGCGTTGTCGTTGATGGCGTTGAGCCAGCCGTGGTCGGCCTGCGGGCCCGCGAAACCGATCGTGACGTGCTTGCCTGGCTTGTCGTCGGCGGCCGGCTGGTCGTTCGCGGTCGGCTTCTCGTCCTTGGTGTCGTTGCTGGTGCAGCCGACGAGGAGGGCACCGGCCGAGACGGCGGCGGTCCCGAAGAGCAGTCCTCTGCGGCTCGTGGGGCTCGTGGGTTGTGGCATGGCGGTGGACCCTTCCCGTATGGGGCGGCTCAAGAGGTGCTGGCGGTACGGCGCTGGACGAGCACGGCGGCCACGATGATCGCGCCCTTGGCGATCTGCTGGACGTCGCTCTGGAGGTTGTTGAGCGCGAAGATGTTCGTGATCGTCGTGAAGATCAGGACGCCGAGGACGGAGCCGGTGATGGTGCCGCGGCCTCCGCTGAGCAGCGTGCCGCCGATGATCGCGGCCGCGATGGCGTCGAGTTCGTACAGGTTGCCGTTGGTGTTCTGACCCGAGCCGGACAGGATGATCAGCAGGAAGGCGGCGATGCCGCAGCACAGCCCGGAGAGCAGGTACAGATACAGCCGCTGCCGTCGTACGTCGATGCCGGCGAGGCGTGCCGCCTCCGCGTTGCCGCCGACGGCGACCGTGCGCCGCCCGAAGGTGGTGCGGTTGAGGATCAGCCAGCCGATGACCGTGACGACGGCGAAGACGAGGACCAGCGGAGGAATGCCGAGCACGTACGCGTCGCGCTCGCCGAGCTTCAGAAGGCCGTCCACGGTGACGATCTGGGTCTTGCCGTCGGTGATCTGGAGGGCGAGGCCCCGGGCGGAGGCGAGCATGGCGAGCGTCGCGATGAACGGGACCATCCCGCCGTACGCGATGAGCAGGCCGTTGACCAGACCGCAGCCCACGCCGACGAGCACCGCGGTGAAGAGGATGCCCGCGAAGCCGTACTCCTGGGTGGCGACCGTCGTCGCCCATACCGAGGAGAGGGCGACGATCGCGCCGACCGACAGGTCGATGCCGCCGGAGGTGATGACGAAGGTCATGCCGACGGTGACCACACCGATCACGGAGGCCTGGGTGAGGACGAGTTGGAGGTTGCGGGTGTCGAGGAACTCGTCGGGCTTGGTGATGCCGCCGATGACGATCAGGGCGGTGAGGACACCGAGGAGCGAGAGGGTGCGGACGTCGGCGCGGGTCGCGAGCGTCCGCCACGGGGCGTGTTCCTTGACCGGCGACACCTTGGGGGTGTCGTCCCTGGGCGGGGAGACGGGCTGCGTCATGATGTCCCTTCCATGACCAGGTCGAGTACGCGGTGTTCGTCGAGCTCCCGGGCGGGCGCCGTGTGGACGACATGTCCCTCGCGGAGCACCAGGACGCGGTCGGCCAGTCCCAGCACCTCGGGCACTTCGCTGGAGACCAGAAGCACGGCGAGGCCCTCGTCGGCCAGTCGGCGGATGACCGCGTACAGCTCGGCGCGGGCACCGACGTCGACCCCGCGGGTGGGTTCGTCGAGGAGCAGTACGCGGCAGCCGCGCAGCAGCCAGCGCGCGAGGACGGCCTTTTGCTGGTTGCCGCCGGACAGCGTCCGGATGGGGACCGAGGGGTTGTCGGGGCGCAGCGACAGCTCGCGTGTCGCCGCCCTCGCGGCCCCGCGCTCGGCACGCCGGTCGATCCAACCCCCGTGTGAGAAGCGGGACATGGAGGACACTGACACATTGCGGGTGACCGACTCCAGCATCAGCAGGGCCTGAGCCTTGCGCTCCTCGGGGGCGAGACCGAGTCCGGCGCGGACGGCGGCGCGTACGCTTCCCGGGCGCAGGGGCCGCCCGTCCACACTGACCTGACCGGCCGTCGGTTTCCTGGCCCCGTAGATGGTCTCCAGGATCTCGGAGCGCCCCGAGCCGACCAGCCCGGCCAGTCCGACGATCTCGCCGGGCCGCAGATCCAGGTCGAGCGGTGCGAACTCTCCGGTTCGGGCGAGGCCTTGGACCGTGAGGACGGGTTCGGCCGGCGGCCGTGAGTGGGGCCGGTCCGGGAACAGGTACTCGACATTGCGCCCCGTCATCAGTGCCACGACCTCACGCGTCGGCGTGGACTTGGCGGGCAGTCCGCCCGCCACCGCGCGCCCGTCCTTCAGCACGGTCACCCGGTCGCCGATGCGGCGGATCTCCTCCAGACGGTGCGAGATGTAGACGACGGCGACGCCGGCCCCGGTGAGATCGCCGACGATGCGGAAGAGGTTGTCGACCTCGTCGGGGTCGAGGGCGGCGGAGGGCTCGTCCATGACGATGAGGCGTACGTCGTGGGAGAGCGCCCGTGCCATGGAGACGATCTGCTGCTGGGCCGCCGACAGCTCGCCCACGTGCCGCGCCGGATCGATCTCCGGATGCCCAAGTCGCTTTAGCAAAGCGATCGTTGATGCCCGCGCCGCCTTTCCTCGTACGACGAATCCGGCGGCCGTGGGTTCATGTCCGAGGTGGACGTTCTCGGCCACCGACAGGCCCTCCACCAGGTCGAGTTCCTGGTAGATGGTGGCGATGCCGAGGCGCATGGCGGCGATCGGCGACTTGAGGGTGACGTGCGTGCCACGCCAGCCGATGGTGCCCTCGTCAGGCTGGTGGGCGCCGGCCAGGACCTTGATGAGCGTGGACTTTCCGGCGCCGTTCTGGCCGAGCAGGCAGTGCACTTCGCCGGCCTGCACGTCGAGGTCGACGCCGTCGAGGGCCCGGACTCCGGGGAACGACTTGGTGATGCCGGACATGGTGAGCAGCGGTGGTTCTGGTGCCATGACGGTTCCCCTTGGCGGGCGTGCGGGCCGGTTTCAGGGCAGGGCGCTTACGGGGCAAGCGGTTTCAGGGCGTGGCAGAGCAGGGCGCTGTACTGGGTGATCTACGGGGGTGCTTACGCGGGTGAGAACAGGTGGTCGCTGATGAGGCGAGCCGCGCCGATGACTCCGGCGCTGGGGCCCAGCTCGCCCAGCACAATGGGAAGGTTGCCGGTCGCGAGCGGCAGTGACTGTCGGTAGACCTGGGTGCGGATCGCGGCGAGCAGCGTATGACCGAGGCCCGTGACGCCGCCGCCGATCACCACCAGGCCAGGGTTGAAGAAGGAGACCAGACCGGCGATGACCTGACCCGTGCGGTTGCCGCCCTCCCGGATCAGGTCGAGCGCGGTGGCGTCGCCCGCGGCGGCCGCGGCGGCGACATCGACCGCGGTGAGCGCGCCTGCCGCCTCAAGCCGGGAAGCGAGCTCCTCGGAAAGCCCTTGCTGGGCGGCGTCCGTCGCGTCTCGCGCGAGCGCCGCGCCGCTGAAGTGGGCCTCCAGGCACCCCCGGTTGCCGCAGGCGCACGGACGTCCGTCGGGCACGGCCTGGATGTGCCCGATGTCGCCCGCACTGCCCGTCGTTCCGCGGTAGACCTCACCGCCGACGACGATGCCGCAGCCGATGCCCGTACCGATCTTGACGCAGAGGAAGTCGCCCACGGAGCGTGCGACGCCCGCGTGCTGCTCCCCCATGGCCATCAGGTTCACGTCGTTGTCGACCATGACCGGGCAGCCGAGGTCCTGGCTGAGCGCCTCACGCACCGGGAAGCCGTCCCAGCCGGGCATGATCGGCGGGGCGACCGGGACGCCCTCGGGGAAACGGACGGGTCCCGGCACGCCGATCCCGGCGCCGTCGAACCCTTCCGCGAGCCCCGATGCCCTCAACTTTGCCGCCATGGACAGGACCTGCTCGAAGACCGCGACCGGGCCCTCGCGGACGTCCATGGGCTGGTTGATGTGCCCCAGGACTTCCAGCTCCGCGTTGGTGACGGCCACGTCGATCGAGGTGGCGCCGATGTCCACGCCCAGGAAGCGCAGCGCGGGCGCGAGCCGGATGTTGTGGGAGCGGCGCCCGCCGCGTGAGGCGGCGAGTCCGTCGGCCACCACGAGCCCGGTCTCCAGCAGCCGGTCCACCTCGACGGCCAGCTTCGACCGGGAGAGGTCGATCTGATCGCCGAGCTGAGCACGGGAGTTGGGGCCGCCGTCACGCAACAGCCGCAGCAGCCGAGCCTGGTGCGCGTTCGCGGGTCGTGCCGTCATACGTCTCACGAGCCCCTCCCCGCCTCAATCGGCCTGCGTCGCCGTCGGGTTCCGGCCAGGTCGCCGGTCTTGCTTTCGAGGGGAACGTAGCAGCGGCTGCCGGGGGTGGGAAGAAGTCGCGCAGGAATTGCCCCCAACTTTCTCCACTCACAGGACAAAGAGAGGCCGGCCGACGGGACGCGAGGCCGCATACGATCTGCGCATCGATCGGTTCCGGGGAACGCATGAACACGGCAACGGACCAGCCGGGGCGCAGAGTCAGCACCCTGGAGCTCTTCTTCGACCTGGTCTTCGTCTTCACACTCACCCAGCTCACCGTGCTGCTCTCCGCCGACCTGTCGTTCGCTACGGCGGCCCGTGTCGCGCTCATCTTCGTGGTGCTGTTCTGGATGTACGGCGCCTACGCGTATCTCACCAACCAGGTGCCCCCCGACCGGCCTTCGCGGCGGATCCTCCTGATGCTGGGCATGGGCGCGTTCCTGGTCTGCGCCCTCGCCATCCCGCGCGCCTTCGACGGCGGCGGAGTCGTCTTCGGCCTCGGCTTCCTGGCCGTCGTCCTCGTCGCGGCTGTTCCCGGTCACCTTCCGCGCGGCCGCGGTGCCCGTCACCCTGGCCACCGCGCTGCTCGGCATCCGCCTGTCGGCAGTCACCGAACTCCTGGCGCTGGTAGGCGTGTTGGTGGTGATGCTGGGGGCGGAGGCGCGGTGGTCACCGTGCCGGGCCGGCGCGGAGGCTCCGAAGAGCCCCGGTTCCCCGGCGGCCGTGGCCTGATCCGCTATTTCTCGCGCTCGTGGTACATCTTGCGGGTGTGTTCCGTGTGGGCGCGCATGACCGCCGTGGCACGTTGCTCGTCGCGGTCCGTGATCGCCGCGATCAGCTCACGGTGCTCGATCCAGGACTGGTGGCCGCGCTGCCGGGCGACCGGCGTGTAGTACCAGCGGACGCGCCGGTCGACCTGCGCGGCCAACTCGGCGAGGACCGTGTTGCCCGCGAGTTCCATGACCTTCGCGTGCAGCCGGGCGTTCATCGCGACCGCGCCGTCCACGTCGTCGTCGGCGACCGCACGCTCGCCCTGGGCGCACAGCTCCTCCAGCGCGCTGATGGCCTCGGTACCCGCGTTGGCCGCGGCGAGCCGGGCGGCCTCGGCCTCCAGGAGCGTACGGACCGTGAGGAGCTGGTCCGCCTCCTCCTCGGTCGGTTCGTGCACGAACGCGCCCTGGGCGGGCCGCAGGTCGACCCAGCCCTCGGTGCTGAGGCGCTGCAGCGCCTCGCGCACGGGCTGCCGGGACACCCCGAGGTGCCCGGCGAGTTCGCTCTCGACCAAGTGCTGGCCCGGCTGGAGGGCGCGGGTGGTGATGAGTTCGAGCAGCGCCTCGTAGACGCGGTCGCGCAGCGGGCCGGGCCGTTCGAGCTTGGGCACCGCTCCCTGCGGCAGTCCTGTCGACAACATCACGGTCCCTCCTGGGCAGCGTCGTCGCTGCGTGGTGAAAGCCAATTATGAATTGCCTTTCGCCTACAGTCTACGGCGCACAAACGCCAGAAAATACGGGACTTGGGCTCGTCACACCGAGGCAGAGAAGAGTACTTACGAGCAGCTCACGGACAGCGGACGACCTGTCCCGCGTACGACAGATTCCCGCCGAAACCGAAGAGCAGGACGGGGTCGCCCGTGGAGATCTCCCCGCGCTCCACGAGCTTGGAGAGGGCGAGCGGAATGCTCGCGGCGGACGTGTTCCCGGAGTCCGTGACGTCCCGCGCGACGACGGCGTTGACCGCGCCGATCTTCACGGCGAGGGGCTCGATGATGCGCAGGTTCGCCTGGTGCAGGACGACCGCGGCGAGGTCCTCGGGAGCGAGTCCCGCGCGCTCGCAGGCCTTGCGGGCGATGGGCGGAAGCCGGGTGGTGGCCCAGCGGTAGACGCTCTGCCCCTCCTGGGCGAACCGTGCGGGCGTGCCCTCGATCCGGACGGCGTGCCCCATCTCGGGCACCGAGCCCCACAACACCGGCCCGATCCCCGGATCGTCGGACGCTTCGACCACGGCGGCCCCCGCCCCGTCGCCGACGAGCACACAGGTCGTACGGTCGCTCCAGTCGGTCACGTCGGACATCTTGTCGGCGCCGATGACCAGCGCCCGGGTCGCGGCACCGGCGCGCACAGCGTGGTCCGCGGTGGCCAGGGCGTGGGTGAAGCCCGCGCAGACGACATTGACGTCCATGGCGGCCGGTGAGGGGATGCCGAGGCGGGCGGCGACCCGGGCGGCCATGTTCGGGGAGCGGTCGACGGCCGTGGAGGTGGCGACCAGGACCAGGTCGATGTCGCTCGGGGCGAGGCCGGCCGCCGCGAGCGCCTTGGCGGCGGCGTGCGCCGCCAGCTCGTCGACCGGCTCGTCGGGCCCGGCGATGTGGCGCGTACGGATACCCACCCGGCTCCTGATCCACTCGTCGCTGGTGTCGACCAGGCCCGCCAGGTCCTCATTGGTGAGTACCTTGGCGGGCTGGTAATGGCCGACGGCGGCGATCCGTGAGCCGTTCATGAGTGGTCCCCCTTGGTGCCTTGCTTGGGTAGCGGGACACACCAGTCTGATCAGTGACTCACGGGTACGGCGGCAGGTGATGCCACAGGAATGGGGCGCCAGGCTTGTCGGCTTCTGTCAGACCCTCGGACGCCCGAACATCTACCCCGTGAACAGCTGTGTCGCCTTCTGCACGAGTTCGTAGAGCCCGTAACACAGGGGTGCGCCCACCCACAGCCAGGCGAAGGCGATCAGTACCCGCCTACTGGGCGGACTGCTCTCGCTGGACATCGACGGCCTCCCTCGGTGCGGGAATGTGGTGGCGGACGTGGACGGGTCGTACCAGCTCGTTGGCGACGAAGCCGACGGCGAGCAGGCCGATCATGATCAGGAACGAGAGGCCGTAGAGGGACGAGCCGTGCTTGCCCGCCGCCTCCTGGTGGTCCGCGATCCAGTTGACGATCAGCGGGCCGAGGACGCCCGCCGTGGACCAGGCGGTGAGCAGCCGGCCGTGGATCGCACCGACCTGATAGCTGCCGAAGAGGTCCTTCAGGTATGCGGGGATCGTCGCGAAGCCGCCGCCGTAGAACGACAGGATCACCAGCGCGCAGATGATGAAGAGCGGCTTCGACGAGTCCCCGAACCAGGCGATGAGCGCGTACATCAGCGCGCCCACCCCCAGATAGACCCGGTAGATGTTCTTGCGGCCGATCAGGTCGGACGTCGACGACCAGCCGATACGGCCCGCCATGTTGGCGGCCGACAGCAGCGCGACGAATCCGGCGGCCGCGGAGACGGACACCGGCGTGGACGTGTCCGCGAAGAAGTCCGTGATCATCGGGGCGGCCTTCTCCAGGATGCCGATGCCCGCGGTCACATTCATGCACAGCACGACCCACAGGCACCAGAACTGCGGGGTGCGCACGGCGTTCCGGGCGGAGACCTGTACGCCGTCGAGCGAGCTCGGCGCGGACGCGACCGGCTTCTCGCTGCGCGGCACCCGCACCAGCAGTACGCCGAGCGACATGAAGACGGCGTAGGTCAGCCCGTGCACGAGGAAGGCGAGCGCGATTCCGGAGGAGTCGGAGCCGAACGACTTCAGCATCTGCGTGGACCACGGGGAGGCAATCAGCGCGCCGCCGCCGAAGCCCATGATCGCGATGCCGGTGGCCATGCCGGGCCTGTCCGGGAACCACTTGATCAGGGTCGATACGGGTGAGATGTAGCCGATGCCGAGGCCGATGCCGCCGACGAAGCCGTAGCCGAGGACGATCAGCCAGTACTGCTCGGTGGCGGCGCCGAGCGACGCGATCAGAAGGCCGGAGGAGAAGCAGACCAGGGCGACGGTCATCGCCCAGCGCGGCCCGTTGCGCTCGACGAGCGTGCCGCCGAAGGCGGCCGACAGACCGAGCATGACGATGCCGAGCTGGAAGGGCAGCGCGCTCTGGGTTCCGCTGAGGCCGAGCGCGGATTCGAGCGGCGGTTTGAAGACGCTCCAGGCGTAGGCCTGGCCGATGGAGAGGTGGACCGACAGAGCGGCCGGCGGGACGAGCCAGCGGCTCCAGCCGGGCGGTGCGACAGGGGGACTCATGATCCCGAACGATAGGAAGCGGTTGTCCGATGGGGAACCCGCACGACGGAAACCGGTCGACCGTATGCGATGAGCGGTACCGCTGACGCGACGAACGGTCGGCGGGACCGGGCGAACGGCCCCCGAACGTCGCACGAAAGTCCGTTCGAGTGTCGCCCCAGCTCTTGCTGACGCCAGTTCCATCCTGTAGACAATATTTCGTCGACACAGTTCGGCAGTTCCTCGGTACCCTCGACCGAACGGAGCGCCACACAGTGAAAGTCGCAGTTCTCGGCGCCGGTGCGATCGGCGCCTACGTCGGCGCCGCGCTGCACCGCGCAGGCGCCGATGTGCACCTCGTCGCCCGTGGACCGCATCTGGCGGCCATGAGGCAGCACGGAGTCAGAGTCCTGAGCCCGCGCGGCGATTTCACCGCGCGCGCCCACGCCACCGACGACCCGGCCGAGATCGGTCCGGTCGACTATGTCTTCCTGGGCCTGAAGGCCAACTCGTACGCGGCGTGCGGGCCGCTGATCGAGCCATTGCTGCACGACACGACGGCGGTGATCGCCGCCCAGAACGGCATCCCCTGGTGGTACTTCCACGAGCACGGCGGCCCGCACGACGGCCACCGCATCGAGAGCGTGGATCCGGGCGGCACGGTCAGTGCGGTGCTCGCGCCCGAACGGGCCATCGGATGTGTGGTCTATGCCGCGACCGAGCTGGAAGGACCGGGAGTCGTACGCCATCTCGAAGGCACCCGGTTCTCCATCGGCGAGCCCGACCGCTCCCTCTCCGCGCGCTGTCAGGCGTTCCGCGAGGCCATGCAGGCGGGCGGACTCAAGTGTCCGGTCGAGCAGGACCTGCGCAACGACATCTGGCTCAAGCTGCTCGGCAACATCTCGTTCAACCCCATCAGCGCACTGGCCCGCGCGACGATGCGGCAGATGTGCCTGCACGGCGGCACCCGCAAGGTCATCGAGATCATGATGACCGAGACGCTCGCCGTCGCGGAGGCCCTCGGCTGCAAGGTGGGCGTCTCCATCGAGCGACGCCTTGCCGGTGCCGAGCGTGTCGGCGACCACCGCACCTCCACGCTCCAGGACCTGGAACGCGGCAAACCGCTCGAACTCGACGTGCTGCTCGCGGCCGTCGTGGAGCTGGCGGAGATCACCGACGTTCCGGTGCCGACGCTCCGTACCGTCCACGCCATCTCGGATCTGCTCGCGCTGCGGACCGCGGCATGAGGAAACGCAACCCGAAGACCTACGCCCGGCTCACGCACCCACTGATCCGGGACTCGCGCGACGAGCCCTTCCGACCGGCCGACTGGGACGAGGCGCTGACCCGCGTCGCCGAGGGGCTGAGCCGGGCCCGCGGCGCCTTCGGGATGTTCTCCGGTGCCCGCGCGACCAATGAAATGCACTATGTGGCGCAGAAGTTCGCGCGTGTCGTCATGGGCACGAACAATGTGGACTCCTGCAACCGCACCTGTCACGCACCGAGCGTCGCCGGCCTGTCGGCGGCGTTCGGCTCGGGCGGCGGAACCTCGTCGTACGAGGAGGCCGAGCAGACCGATCTCATCGTGATGTGGGGCTCCAACGCCCGCTTCGCGCATCCGGTCTTCTTCCAGCACGTGCTGAAGGGGATCAGGAACGGCGCCCGGATGTACGCCGTCGACCCGCGCCGCACGTCGACGGCCGAGTGGGCGGAGGGCTGGCTCGGGCTGAACGTCGGCACCGACATACCGATGGCCCACGCGATCGGCCGGGAGATCATCCGGGCGGGCCTCGCCCACCACACCTTCATCGAACGGGCGACGACCGGATTCGAGGAGTACAGACAGCTCGTCGAGCCCTGGACCCTGTCGCTCGCCGAGAAGGTGACGGGCGTACCGGCCGCCGCCATAAGGGGGTTGGCGCACGCGTACGCCCGCGCCGAGCGCGCCCAGCTGTGCTGGACGCTGGGCATCACGGAGCACCCCAACGACACGGACCACGTACGCGCGCTGATCAATCTGTCCCTGCTGACCGGGCACGTGGGCCGCTACGGCTCCGGGCTCCAGCCCCTGCTCGGGCAGAACAACGTGCAGGGCGGCAAAGACATGGGCGCCGTCCCGAACCGCCTCCCCGGCTTCCAGGACATCCTCGACCCCCAGGCGCGGCTGAAGTTCGAGTCCGCCTGGGACACCGTCATCGAACCGCACTACGGGCTGAACCTGACCGAGATGTTCCAGGCGATGGAGGAGGGCACGCTCAAGGCCGTCTACTGCGTCGGGGAGAACCCGGCGCAGTCGGAGGCCGAAAGCGAGCAGGCGATGCGGCGGCTGCGCGCGCTCGACTTCCTCGTCGTGCAGGACATCTTCCTGACGAAGACGGCGGAACTGGCGCACGTCGTGCTGCCCCCGACCGCCGGGTGGACCGAGACCGACGGCACAACCACCAACGGTGAGCGGCGAGTTCAGCGGATGTGCACGGCGGTCACCCCGCCGGGCGAGGCCCGCGACGACATCGACATCCTCTGCGACCTCGCCACGCGCCTCGGTCACGACTGGAAGTACGCGGACGCCGAGGCGGTCTGGAACGAGCTGCGGTCGGTGTCGCCGGACCACTACGGGATGACGTACGAGCGGCTGGAGGCACACCAGGGCATCCAGTGGCCGTGCCCGGACATGAACCGGCTCGAACCGTCGTACCTCCACGGCCGGTTGTGGGAGACGGACCCGGCCGAGCGGGGCCTGCGCGCGCCCTTCGGGCTCGTCCAGCACGACCCGCCGGTCGACCTGACGGACGAGCGCTACCCGATCCGGCTCACCACGGGGCGCCGCCTCGACTCGTACAACTCCGTTGTGCAGCACGGCAGTTTCGCGTCGCCGCTGCGGCGCGGCGAGTGCATCGAGCTGTGCCCGGAGGACGCGGAGCACTACGGCGTGGTGGTCGGTGAGGAGGTCCAGGTCTCCTCACGGCGTGGCGCAGTCGTGGCGCCGGTGTGGGTGGACCCGGCGCTGCGGCCCGGGCTGGCGTTCATGACCATGCATTTTCCGGACGAGGTGGACACCAACCAGCTGACGGTCCAGGCCACTTGTCCGATCGCGGGGACGGCGGAGTTCAAGGCGTCGGCGATCCGGATCGAAAAGCTGCCGGTCGCGGCCGTGAGGGGTTGAGCCCGGACATGGACCTGTACTTCGGTGACAGCGAGCCGACGGACGAGGAGCGGGCGGCGGTCACCGGATCGCCGAACGCACGGCGGCGGCCGCCGATGACATCGCGCTGCTCAGGGAGGTCAGCCGCGCCATGCGGGACGCCTCGATCTGCGGTCTCGGGCAGAGCGCGTGGAACGCCGTGGAATCCGCCATCGACCGCTTGGGGTGTACACATGACCGTGACATCGCCGGCGATCCCTCGCCGTCTGCTGGAATTCACGCTCGACGGCGAACCGGTGCGCGTTCCAGAGGGCTCGACGATCCTCGATGCCGGCCGGGCCGCCGACAAGGACGTCCCCACCGTCTGCCAGGGCGACACGCTCACCCTCAAGGTCGACAACGACCTGTATGTCCGCGACTACGACAAGTGCATCCTCTGGTACAAGTGCGTGGACGCCTGTGGCGCCCCGGTGACCGACTCGGTGCGCGTGTACTGCGGCAACTGCATCGAGGTGTGCCCGACGGGCACGCTGTCGTTCAAGTCGGAGTTCGACGTGCGCGCCGCGGGTACGTGGGACGAGCCGGCGCAGACCCAGACCGAGACGACCACGGTGTGCGCCTACTGCGGAGTGGGCTGCAAGCTCACCCTGCACGTGCAGGACAATGAGATCGTGGAGGTCACCTCTCCGCACGACAATCCGGTGGCCCACGGCAATCTCTGCATCAAGGGCCGCTTCGGCTACCAGCACGTACAGAACCGGGACTGATCAGGACATGGGACGAGTCACGGAACGACGCAAGGTGATCCGCATCCGGGACGGGGCCGTGAGCACCCGCCCGGACACGCTCGTCGCCGAGGAACCACTGGAGATCCGCCTCAACGGCAAACCACTCGCGATCACCATGCGCACCCCGGGCGACGACTTCGCGCTGGCGGCGGGCTTCCTGGTCAGCGAGGGGGTGCTGGGCAAGGCGGACGAGCTGCAGAACATCGTGTACTGCGCCGGCGCGACGGTGGACGGCTCGAACACGTACAACATCGTCGACGTGCGGACCGCGCCCGGCGTCGTCATCCCCGACATCACCCTCGAACGCAATGTGTACACGACGTCGTCCTGCGGTCTGTGCGGCAAGGCCAGCCTGGACGCGGTCCGTACGACGGCCCGCTGGACGATCCACGACACTCCCCCGGTGCGGCTGGAACCCGAGCTGCTCGCCCGCCTCCCCGACCGGCTGCGGGCGGCCCAGCGGGTCTTCGACCGGACCGGGGGCCTGCACGCGGCGGCGCTCTTCACGGAGGAGGGCGAGCTGGTCGACGTACGGGAGGACGTGGGCCGGCACAACGCGGTCGACAAGCTGGTCGGCCGCGCCCTGCAGAACGGCACCCTCCCGCTGTCGCGTACAGTCCTGCTGGTCTCCGGACGGGCCTCCTTCGAGCTGGCGCAGAAGGCGGTGATGGCGGGCATCCCGGTGCTCGCGGCGGTCTCCGCCCCGTCGTCCCTGGCGGTCGACCTGGCCGCGGAGACGGGCCTGACCCTGGTCGGCTTCCTGCGCGGCGCCTCCATGAACGTGTACGCGGGCGAGCACCGCATCGCCCTGCGGGCCGCGGCCACCCAGGGCTGACCGGCTCCCCGCGACACGGCGGCGGGGCCCCGAACGGCGGGGAGCGCCCCCTGCGCCGAAGGGGCCCCGTCTCAGCCCGCCCTCCTCAGCCGGTCCTTCCTCAGCCCGTCCTCCTCAGCCCATGCCCCTCAGTTCCCGCTGAAGCGCACCTCGGCCGCGGTCACGACGGTCCCGAGCCGTGGGAAGTCGAGGCGGACCGAAGCGTCGTGCTCGGCGGCGGTGAACGCGGCCATGGCGTCCTCGGCGAAGACGAGGTCGTAGCCGAGGTCACCGGCGGCGCGGGCGGTCGACTCGACGCCGAGGTTGGTGGCGATACCACCGAACACGAGGGTGGAGACGCCGTGCGCGCGCAGCCGCTCATCCAGTCCGGTGCCCTGGAACCCGCCGATGGTCCGCTTCACGATCTCGATGTCGCCCTCCACCGCGAGCCCGGCGACCAGGCCGCTGCCGGGCGGCTGCTCGGGAACCCCCGGCCGCTCGACCCGGATGAGCACGACGAGCGCGCCTGCCTTCCGGAAGGAGGCCGCCAACTCCTCGGCAGCGGCGAGGACTTCGGTGCCCTTACGGGGCTCCAGGGGCAGCGCCACGATACGGTCCATCAGATCGACGAGCACAAGGGCACTGCGCGTCGGGTCGAGGGCCAGGCGGGGTTCGGCTTCGGGTGCGGTCATGACGGAACGTTAGCCCGCGTCACGCATCCGTACCGGAAATCCGGGCCAACAGGCTCATGAACTGATCCCGTTCGGCCGCCGAGAGCGGCTCCAGAAGGGTGTCGTTCGCCTCGCGAGCCGCCGTTTCGCAGCGCTCCAGCAGACGGCCGCCTTCCTCGGTGAGGGACACGGCGTTCTTACGGCGGTCCTTCGGATCCGGTTCGCGGACGACCAGTGCGGCGGACTGGAGATCGTTGAGGACGCCGACCAGGTCCTTCGGGTCGAGCTGGATCGAGCGGCCGAGTTCGGCCTGGGCGACGGGCCCGAGGTCGCGGACGGCGGAGAGCACGACGTGGTGCCACATCTTGACGCCCTCGGCGGCCAGCGCCTCGGCGACGAGGGCGCGGCCACGGGCGGCGGCCCGGCCGAGAAGCCAGCTGGGGAGGGCGCGGATCGTGGGCAGAGGGGCGGACATGCCGCAAGAGTAGCGAAGAACCGTTGGACAGCCCAACGAATCTCCGGATACCGTTGGAGCTCCCAACGACTTGGGCCGAGCGTGTCGGCCCGGATCCCTGGAGGTGCGATGCGTCGCGTCCGCTACGAGCACACCGGTGGCCCGTTGTTCCTGGAGGACGTTCCCGTGCCCGCCACCGGGACCGGCGAGCTGCTCGTCCGCACCGAGGCGATCGGCGTGACCCTTCCCGTCGTACGCAAGGTGACGGAGGCGGCGGAGCCCGTGCCGCTCGGCGGAGAGATCGCCGGGGAAGTGGTCGCCGTCGGCCGGGGCGTCACCCGCTTCACTGCCGGCGACCGCGTCACCGGGCTCTGCTTCGGCCACGGGTACGCCGACTACGCACTCCTGCACGAGACCATGGCCACACCCATACCCGGGGGCGCGAGCGCCGTCGACGCCGTGGCCCTCGTCCGCAGCGGCCTGGTCGCGCTCGGCGCCCTGGAGGCGGCGCGCCCCGTACCCGGCGAGTCGGCACTCGTCACCGCGGCGGCCAGTGGCGTCGGTCATCTCGCCGTCCAGCTCGCCCGGCTGCGGGGAGCGTCGCGTGTCGTCGCCGGCGTGTCCGATCCCGGTAAGGCGGTGTTCCTGCTCGGGCTCGGCGCCGACGCGGTGATCACGTACGACGCCGACGACTGGGGCGCCCCCGTCGACTACGTCCTCGACGCGGTCGGCGGCGAACTGCTCACCCCCGCCATCGCCGCGCTCGCCCCGGGCGGGCGGCTCGTCGCGTACAGCTCGGGCGGCGGGACCGTCCAGGCGTACGACCTGCTGGTGGGCGCCAAGTCGGTGATCGGCTTCCAGATGGCGCGGATCGCCCGCGGGCAGCCGGAGGTGTACGAGCGGTGGCGGAAGGAGCTGTGGGGGCTGTTCACGGACGGCGCGCTGAAGCCGGTGGTGCACGGCACGTTCGCGCTCGAGGACGCCGCGAAGGCGCACGAGGTGATCGAGTCGCGGGGCAACCTCGGCAAGGTGGTGCTTCTCCCCCGGCCGGCGCGAGATCTGGCGTGAACACGACCGGTGCACGCTCCTTGTGGGGTGCCTGAGGGCCCAAGTAGCGTCTGTGGCCCGAACGTTGGACGTGGGATGTCCAACGTATCCGGATTGCCCAGACACATGAAGGGCAGGTCGCACCATGCCGTCAAGTCTCCGCGCCCGTCCGAGATCCCCTCTCCGCGCACGTCCGAGACCCACTCTCCTCGCGCGTCTGAGACCCGTCCTGACAGCGGTTCTCACCGCCGCCGCGCTGCTCGTCCTGCCGAGCACCGCCGGTGCCGAACAGTCCGCGCCACAGGGAGAGTTCGGGCAGCAGGTGCTCTTCAAGGCCTCCCAGGACCCTGGCTATGCCTGCTTCCGCATTCCGGCCGTCGTGAAGACCACCGAGGGCACGCTGCTGGCGTTCGCCGAGGGCCGCGTCCTCAACTGCGGTGACGCGGCCGACATCGACATCGTGGTCAAGCGCTCCACCGACGGCGGGCGCACCTGGGGGCCTCTCCAGGTCGTCAACGACGGCGGCGGGGACACCCACGGCAACCCGGCGCCCGTCGTGGACCGCGAGACCGGCCGCATCCTCCTGGCCGAGACCTACAACACGGGGCGTACCGACAGCGCGAGTTGCTCCATCCCCTGCGACCGCACCCCGCACCTGCAGTACAGCGACGACGACGGCCTCACCTGGTCCCAGCCGCGTGACCTGAGCGACGAGATCCTCCCGCCGAACTGGAACTCCTGGTACGCCACCGGGCCGGTGCACGGCATCCAGCTGACCCGGGGCAAGCACGCGGGGCGGCTCGTGTTCGGCGTCAACACCGAGACGTGGAACGGGACTCGGGTCACCGCCAACAACGCCGCCCTCATCACCAGTGACGACGGCGGGGAGCACTGGGACATCGGCGCCACCGACTCGTGGCCCATCGCGGACGACGGCACCTTCCGTCAGAAGCCGTCCGAGATGACGCTCGCCGAACGCACGGACGGGTCGGTCCTCGTCAGCGGGCGCGAGCAGGACGGCACCGACCTCGGCCACCGCACCCAGGCCGTCAGCCGCGACGGCGGCGACAGCTTCGTGGCCCCCTTCCAGGACCTCCCGGACCTCTACGCACCCCAGGTCCAGGGCTCCACCCTGCGCCTGGGCGACCGGATCCTGCTGTCCTGCCCCGGCGACCCGGACCGCCGCCGGACCATGATGATCCGCTCCTCGTACGACGGCGGACGCACCTGGGACAGCCTGGACCGCGGCACGGTGGTCACCACCGACTGGTCCGGCTACTCGGACATGGTGCGTGTCGACGGCTACACCGTGGGCCTGATGTACGAGGGCGGCGCGGTCGACGCGCGTGACGAGATCCGCTTCGCCCGCTTCACCGAGGACTGGCTGAAGCCACGCCGGGGCCCGGACCCGACGACGGCCGACCTCGCTGCGCACACCAAGCGGGCGGCGGTCCTCGGCGGTGCCCAGGAGACGGACGGCGTGCTCGGCGGCGCGCTCTCGTTCGACGGCGCCGACGACGCCGTACGACTGCCGTATCAGGACCAACTCCCGCTCGGGGCGAGGGACTTCACGGCGTCCCTGTGGTTCCGCTACACCGCGACGAGCGGAGAGCAGCCGCTGCTGTGGATGGGCGGGACAGGGACGACACAGCCACAGGTGTGGCTGCGCGGCGAGCCCGCGTCCCACCGGATCACGGGACTGATCACCACCAGGAACGGCGCGGCTGCTGCGACTTCGGCGTCCGTGCGCACCACGGGCGCGTACAACGACGGGCAGTGGCACAATCTGGCGCTGCGCCGGGGCGGGGGCCGGCTGACGCTGTTCATCGACGGTACGACGGTCAGTACGGCGGACGTGTCCGGATCGGTCAGCCGTAACTCGCCGTTCGGGGTGCACATCGGCCAACGGATGGACAGCAGGGCGTACTTCACCGGCTCGATCGACGATGTCCGGGTGTACGAACGGGCGTTGAGCGACGAGGAGCTGTCCGCGGCGCCGTCGCGGAATGTGACCCGGGACACCGTCCTGTGGCTCCCCATGGACCATGTGAGCGGGGACCACTAACGTCCCGTCCGTGCCTGACGACGCACGAGCGCGATGGCAGAACGGTACCGGGCTCGGCATCCTGCTGGCCCTGGTCTGCACGGCCGTGCTGCTCACCGCCCTCCCGGACCACCACCGGGAGGGCGGCGGCGGGTGCGCGGCCCGTACGCTCAGGTCCTGGAGCGCCGACGCCGGCCTGACGGGCGAGTTCGCCCGGTACGGGGACGATGCCACGCGCACCGACGACTGGACGGGCGGCGACGGCACCCACTCGGTGCGGCTGCCCGACGGGCGCGTGCTGTGGCTGTTCTCGGATACCTACTTCGGCCAGGTGCACGGGCCGCCGAACCCGGTCGGCGAGTCGTACGCGTGGCGTGACGCCGGCGCGCCCCTCGTGCGCAACTCGGCCGTCGTGATGTCCCGTGACGGCCAACTGCGGACCACACTGCCCGCGCCCCTGTTCCCGGACCCGGGGCCGCAGCAGTGGCGCTGGCCGGTCGCCGCCCGCGTCGAGCCCCGCTCCCCCGGCTCCGCGCAGCAGGTCGTACGCGTCCTGCTGTGGACCCGGACGACAGGCCAGGCCCCCTGGATCTACGGCGTGCCCACCTCCACCGAGGTCGCCACGCTCTCTCTCCCGGATCTGCGCCTCGAAGGCATCACCACGGTCCTGGACCAGCGTGCGGTCCCCGACGCCTCCCGGCGCGTGCTGTTCGGCACCTCGGCGGTCGACGTGGGCGAGTGGACGTACGTCTTCGGCGGCGACGACGGCCAGGCCGCCTCGCGCCCCGCCTCGAAGGCGTATGTCGCGCGGGTGCCGCGCGGCAGGCTCGGCGAGCCGGGGGCCTGGGAGTACTGGGACGGTTCGGGGTGGGCGGTGCGGGCGCGTCCGGCGGCGGTGCTCGGGGACGGGGAGCACACGGGCGTGGGCAGCGCGTTCACGGTGGTGCGCGACGGCGGCACGTACGTCCTGTTCACGATGGCCGCCGGCACCGCGGGCCTGACGACGATCACCTCGTACTGGGCGTGCTCGCCCACCGGTCCCTGGCACGGGCCCACCCGGAGCTTCAGCCCCTCGCTCCCGCAGGGCGAGGTGGCGGCGTACAACCCGCAGGCGCATCCGGAGCTGAGCGACGGCGACCGGATCGTGCTCAGCTACGACGTCAACTGGCTGGACGCGACGGGCGCCGCCGCGCAGTCGAACATCAGCCGGAACGTGTCCCTGTACCGACCGCGATTCGTGACTCTGCGACTGGCGGGACCGGGCTCGTAGGCGCGCCGGCCGCCTCGGGGTCGCGGGCGCGGCGCTTGGCGATCACCGCGCACACCATGAGCTGCATCTGGTGGAACAGCATCAGCGGCAGCACGGCCAGCGAGGCGTGCGCGCCGAACAGCACACTGGCCATGGGGAGCCCGGCGGCGAGGGACTTCTTCGACCCGGCGAACTGGATCGCGATCCGGTCCTCCCGGTCGAAGCGCAGGGCCTTCGCGCCGTACCAGGTGAGCGCGAGCATCACGGCGAGCAGCACGGCCTCGACGACCAGGAGTCCTGCCAGCCGGACGGGGCTCACCTGGTGCCATATGCCCTGCACCATGCCCTCGCTGAACGCGGTGTAGACGACGAGCAGGATCGCGCCGCGGTCGACGTATCCGAGGATCTTCTTGTGCCGCCCGATGAATTCTCCTGTCCAGCGGCGCAGCAGTTGCCCCGCCGCGAACGGCACCAGCAGTTGCAGCACGATCTTGACGAGCGAGTCCGCCGAGAACCCGCCGCCGCTGTTGCCGAGCAGCGCCGCCGCGAGCAGGGGGGTGATGACGATGCCCGCCAGCGAGGAGAAGGAGCCCGCGCAGATCGCGGCGGGCACATTGCCGCGCGCTATGGAGGTGAACGCGATCGAGGACTGGATGGTCGACGGGACGAGGGTGAGGAAGAGCAGGCCGGTGTAGAGGTTGTGCGTCAGGAAGACCGGTTCCAGGCCGCGCGCGGCGAGGCCGAGCAGCGGGAAGACCACGAAGGTGCAGGCCAGCACCGTGACGTGGAGCCGCCAGTGCTTGAGGCCCTCCACCGCTTCACGGGTGGACAGGCGCGCCCCGTAGAGGAAGAACAGGAAGGCGATCGCGGCCGTGGACGCGCCCGAGGCGACGTCGGCGCCCGTGCCCCGCGCCGGGAGGAGGGCCGCGAGGCCCACCGTCCCGAGCAACAGCAGGATGTACGGGTCGATCGGCATCCAACTCGGCCACTGCAGGCGTTTCACGGTGCTCCACTGCTCGGTTCTGGTCCGTCGTCGTGCTGGGGAAAATCGTGCCCTCTCCATCGTCCTCTTCCGGAGGGCAATCGGGAATCCGTCATACCGCTCTGACTGTCATCACGTTTCGCGATAACGTGGCGCTGTGTACGACCCTTCGCAGCTGCGTACGTTTCTGGCGGTGGCCCAGACCCTCAGCTTCACGCAGGCCGCCCGGCGCCTCGGGCTGCGACAATCCACGGTCAGCCAGCACGTGCGGCGCCTCGAGGACGCCACCGGACGGCAGCTGTTCTCACGCGACACGCACTCCGTGGAGCTCACGGAGGACGGTGAGGCGATGCTCGGCTTCGCGCGCCGGATCCTGGCGGTGCACGAGCAGGCGACCTCGTTCTTCACCGGGACGCGACTGCGCGGCCGGCTGCGCTTCGGCGCGTCCGAGGACTTCGTCCTCACCCGGCTCGCGGAGATCCTGGAGGCCTTCCGGTACGACCATCCCGAGGTGGACCTGGAGCTGACGGTCGAGCTGTCCGGCACGCTCCATGAACAGCTCGCCGCGGGAAAGCTCGACCTGGTGCTGGCGAAGCGGCGGCCGGAGGACCCGCGCGGCGAGCTCGTCCGGCACGACAGCCTGGTGTGGATCGGCGCGGAACGGCTCCGGCTGGATCCCGACCGTCCGGTGCCGCTCATCGTGTATCCCCCGCCGGGCATCACGCGGGCCCTCGCCCTGGAGGCACTGGAGCGGCAGGGGCGAGCCTGGCGCATCGCGTGCACCAGCGGCAGCCTCAACGGGCTGATCGCGGCGGCCCGGGCCGGGCTCGGCGTGATGGCGCACTCGCGCGGGCTCATCCCGCCGGGCCTGGTCCGGGTACCCGAGCGGTCCGGGCTGCCCGAGTTGGGCCAGGTCGACTTCGTCCTCGTGAACGGGCGGCGCCGGACCTCCGCACAGGGGGCGGCGGACGCGCTGGCGGCGGCGATCCTCGGGGGCGGGGACCGGCTGCACCGCCGCTAGTCAGCGCGACGGCCGCCGGTATGTGAGCTGTTTGACCCGGCGCAGGTATGGTGCCGCCTCCACGTGCTGTACGCCGTCCAGGCGGCCGAGGGGTCCGCTCAGCAGGCGTACAGGCCCGCGGTGTTCCTGACGACCACGGTCGCCATGATGGTGGAGGGGCCCGCGATCGCGGTGACGTGGGCGATCTCGTCGTGGGGGGCGAGCGTCTCGCCGACGGAGTGCAGGGCGGCAGGAGGAGTGCTGATCCACCGGGCGGCGGAGACGGGACAGCCGAGGATCTCCGGGTTGTATTCGACGTCGATGTAGATCGCCCCGGACGCCACCAGGGCGGCCAGACGCGCTTGACCGAGGACTCGGATCGGCCGGTGGCGCGCTGGAGTTCGGGGTAGCCGTCACGTCCGTCGCGTTCAAGGGCGGCGACCAGGAGATCGTCCTCCTGGTCGATGCGGGCCGGACCGCAGGTCGACGTCGCCGGTCTTCTCGCGGATCTCGCGCGCGAGGGCCGCGAACCGGTCGCGGACCCCGTCGAAGGTGCTGCCGCCTTCGGGTCGGGGCTCAACGCGGCCTCGGTGACGGCGGGTGTGACGGGAATGATCGCCGGTGCGCTGGTTCTGGTGTTGGTGCGGGCACCGCGTCCGGCGGCCGGCGGGGCCGAGGCTCCGGCCGAGACGGTGGTGGCGGCGCCTCGCGGATGACCGGTGGGAGCCGGTCCCGGCCACCGGGACCGGCTCGGTGCCTTCACCAGAGAGTCGCACAAAGGGCGCACCCAGAGCCCGGAAGCGGATACTCCATGTCCGGTATCCGGCCGCCCGCGTACCGTAATCGGGTCGTACAGATTCCGTGGAGATTACGGGCTTCAAACTTACGGAACCGTAAGGAATTCTGTCCGACCCTTCCCCTTGTGCGGGCATTTCCGCGGCTGACCAGTGCAGACGCCGGGGCCCTGGCCGCTTCGAGCCCCCTCCCGTCCGGCCGCGCGGTGGGGTAGCTTTCACGGCGCTGTGCGGAGCGCCACAAGGAGCGGGATTGCGCGAGTTCACCAACCCTCCGTTGGCGTCGGCGCCACCGGTGGGCGGCCTGGCCGACGTCGTCTTCGAGCATGCCCTGGAAGACCCGCTCCGAGTCGCTCTCGGCCGTAAGGACGAGCAGGGGCAGTGGCGCGATGTGACCGCCGCCGAGTTCCGCGACGAGGTCCTCGCGCTGGCGAAGGGTCTGCTCGCCCAGGGGGTCCGGTTCGGGGACCGGGTCGCGATCATGTGCCGTACCCGATACGAGTGGACCCTCTTCGACTTCGCGCTGTGGACGATCGGTGCCCAGGTCGTGCCCGTCTACCCCACCTCCTCCGCCGAGCAGGTCTTCTGGATGCTGCACGACGCGCAGGTGTCGGCCGTCATGGTGGAGCACGAGGACCACTCGATGACGATCGCCACGGTGGTCGACCGGCTGCCGCAGCTGCACAAGCTGTGGCAGCTCGACGTGGGCGCCGTGCAGGAGCTGTACGAGGCGGGCGCGCACATCGACGACGAGGTGGTTCACCGGCACCGGCGCGCGGTCACGCCCGAGTCGACGGCGACGATCATCTACACCTCCGGCACCACCGGGCGCCCCAAGGGCTGTGTCATCTCGCACGCGAACTTCATGTTCGAGGCGGACACGGTCATCGAGCGCTGGGAGCCCGTCTTCCACTCCAAGCGCGGCGACGAGGCGGCCACACTGCTGTTCCTGCCGCTCGCGCATGTCTTCGGGCGGATGGTGCAGGTCGCCGCGATCCGCGGGAAGGTCAAGTTCGGGCACCAGCCGCAGCTGAACGCGGCGGCCCTGCTGCCGGACCTGGCCGCCTTCCGGCCCACGTTCTTCCTGGCCGTGCCGTACATCTTCGAGAAGGTCTTCAACGCCGCCCGCCGCAAGGCCGAGAAGGAAGGCAAGGCGGGCCCCTTCGAGAAGGCCGTCGAAGTCGCCGTGCGCTACGCGGACGCCGTGGAGTCGAAGGCCTGGGGCATCGGACCCGGCCCCTCGGCGAGCCTGCGGATGCAGCACCAGCTCTTCGACAAGCTCGTCTACTCCAAGGTGCGCGCGGCGATGGGCGGCCGGGTCAAACACGCGATGTCGGGCGGCTCGGCGATGGACCGGCGGCTCGGACTCTTCTTCGCGGGCGCGGGCGTGTTCATCTACGAGGGGTACGGGCTCACCGAGTCCACGGCGGCCGCGACCGCCAACCCGCCCGAGCGCACCCGCTTCGGCACCGTCGGCCAGGCGATCCCCGGCACCACCGTGCACATCGCGGACGACGGCGAGATCTGGCTGCGCGGTGACAATGTGTTCCAGGGCTACCTGAACAACGACAAGGCCACCGACGCGACGCTGCACGACGGCTGGCTCGCCACCGGCGACCTGGGTTCCCTGGACGAGGACGGCTATCTCACCATCACCGGGCGCAAGAAGGAGATCCTGGTGACCTCCGGTGGCAAGAGCGTCTCGCCGGGGGTCCTGGAGGAGCGGGTGCGCGACCATCCGCTGGTGGCCCAGTGCATCGTGGTCGGCAACGACCGGCCGTACATCGCCGCCCTCGTCACCCTGGACTCCGAGGCGGTCGAGCACTGGCTCCAGATGCGCAGCAAATCAAAGATGTCCGCGGCGGAGCTGGTACGCGACCCCGATCTGGAGACCGAGGTGCGCCGCGCGGTGGTCGCCGCGAACACCCTGGTCTCCCAGGCCGAGTCGATCCGTACGTTCCGGATACTGGCCCACCAGTTCACCGAGGAGCACGGGCTGCTGACGCCGTCGCTGAAGCTGAAGCGCAAGGCGATCGAGAAGGCGTACGCGACGGAGGTCGAGGCGCTGTATCGGGGCTGAGCTCGTTCTGACGGGTCATCAGCTGTCCTGACGTCCCGCCACTTACTGACGCATCAGATATCGACGGCCCATCAGGTTCAAACGACCGGCCCATCAGGTTCAAAGACTCTTTCGGTCACCCAGCGGAGGGGGGCCGTGTCGACGACGAGATAGCCCGGCGTCTCCCAGACCCTTTCCTCCGACGTTTCGCGAATGGTCGGTTCCGGGTGGCGGGCGTCGTGAGTCATGTCGTTCATGTGCGTACCTGCCTTCCTGAGGGGTGGGGGGTGTGAAGCCCAGACAGGCGCGGGTGTTCATATGCGTACACAAGGTGCATCAGCACGTTCGGCGACGCGATACAGAGTTGCGGGATGACATGGTCCGGTCGATGGTCCGGACCGAGAAGGTCGGATCCGTTTCCGGCCAATCTCCGGCCCTCACCGACAATCCAGCGAGAATCCACCGGTCAGGAATGCATCACGGCCGGTGATCGTTGACGATGGGAGTACCACCCGACGACTGAAGGATCGAGAGCTCGTGAGCAAGGTCCCCCCGATCATCCTGAACAACGGCGTCGAGATGCCGCAGCTGGGCTTCGGCGTCTGGCAGGTGCCGGACGACGAGGCGGAGCGAGCGGTCGCCACCGCGCTGGAGGCCGGGTACCGCAGCATCGACACAGCGGCGATCTACGGCAACGAAGAGGGCACCGGCAAGGCCATCGCCGCCTCCGGCATCGCCCGCGAGGACGTCTTCGTCACCACCAAGCTCTGGAACAGCGACCAGGGTTACGACTCCACGCTGCGCGCCTTCGACACGTCCCTGGAGAAGCTCGGCCTGGAGTACATCGACCTGTATCTGATCCACTGGCCGCTGCCGTCCCGGGGCAAGTACATCGACACGTACAAGGCCTTCGAGAAGATCTACGCGGACGGCCGCGCCAAGGCCATCGGTGTCTCCAACTTCCTCCCGGAGCACCTGGAGAAGCTGATCGACGCGACGTCCGTCATCCCGGCCGTCAACCAGATCGAGCTGCACCCCCACCTCCAGCAGCGTGCGGCGCGTGAGTACCACGCGGAGCAGGGCATCGCGACCGAGGCATGGTCGCCGCTCGGCTCGGGCAAGGGCCTCCTGGAGGTCCCGGCGATCGTCGCCATCGCCCAGAAGCACGGCCGCACTCCGGCGCAGATCGTGCTCCGCTGGCACCTCCAGCTGGGCAACATCGTGATCCCGAAGTCCGTGACGCCGTCCCGGATCAAGGAGAACATCGAGGTGTTCGACTTCTCCCTGGACGCCGAGGACATCGCGGCGATCAGCGCCCTGAACGAGGACCGCCGGCTGGGCCCGGACCCCGCGACGTTCTCGATGGGCTGACCAAACCCGCCCGGCGCCCCGGCTCATGCCGGGGCGCCGACTCCTCGCCGTGCGGTCTGCCCACCGTGAAGTAGCCGCTGACCAGGATCAGCAGGCAGCCGATCGACTGCCCCGCCGTGGGCCGCTCTCCCAGGAACAGGGCCGCGAGCCCGATGGCGCCCACGGGGGTGAGCAGCAGCAGGACCGCGCCGACGTGGCTGGGCAGGCGCGGCGAGTACACCGCCACCAGCAGCCACCCGATCACCCCGCTGGTCAGGGCCGCCAAGGCGAGCCAGCCCAGGGCAGGCCAGGGCGGTGCGAGATCCAGGCCGCCCCAGAACGCGCCGATCAGCGCGGAGCAGAGGGCCGAGGAGAAGATCACCACGGTGTACGTCGTCCGCACGTGCCCGTGGAAGCCGCCGCGGCGCAGCAGGAAGAGGAAGCCCGAATAGCACAGGGCCGCGAGGATCGCGTGGACCGTGCCCGCGGTGGGATCGCGGCCGCCCACGCCGCTCTCCAGCAGCCCGCCGGTGAGGACGACGCCCACGACGGTCACGGGCAGCCAGACCAGAAAGCGGCGGGTCACCCGCTCCCGGTCGACGGCCCAGGCGAGCAGCGGCACCAGGACCACCTGCACATTGACCAGCACCGTGGACAGGCCCGCGCCGACCTCGGTGATCGCCTTCGTCCACAGCACCATGTCCCCGGCGAAGAGCGCTCCGGCGGCCAGGCCGTAGCCCACCTGCCGACGCGGCGGGAGTCCCTCGCGGCGCCACTCGGGGACGGTGAGGACGAGCAGGAGGGGCAGCGCCAGCAGGCAGCGGTACGCCGAGGCCGTGCCCGCCCCCGTACCGGACAGTTCGAGGCAGATCGGCGACACGGAGAGCGACAGTGCACCGGCCGCCTGCCCCCACCGCGAGCCGGTCGGCCGTCGCAGGCTGACGCGGCCGGCGGGCGCGGTGTCCGGGCGTGTCACGGCGCGGCCTCCTCACCAAGGCTCGGGCGGAGATCCCCGTGAGTACCCGTGCACCGGCCACCCATGCGCGGCAACACGGCTGAGGGGCTTGACGCGGTCATGCAAGCGGGTCCACCTTGTACGGCAACCTGGTAAGGAAAGTTTCCTAACAGAAGGGTTCCCCCACAGTGCGCACTCGAACACTGACCCTCGCCGCCGCCGCGGGCGCCGCACTCCTCGCCACCGCCGCACTCCCCGCCAACGCCTCCGGCACCGCCGTCCCTCGTTCGACGCAGGAGGGTTCGGTCAGCGCGGCCGACCTGCTCGCCAAGGTGACATCCTGTTCGCAGATTTCGAACGGCAAGTACAGGACCGATGAGGAGACCTCGGCCACCGTCCCCGTCTGCGGCAAGAACGGCGCGGTGTTCTGGAAGGCCGACATGGACGTCGACTGCGACGGCCAGGTCACCAGCAAGTGCAACGGCGACACCGACCCCTGGTTCCAGGACGACACCGCCTTCCACCAGTCCGACGGCAAGCCGCTGCGCGCTGACTCCCTGCCGTACGTCGTCGTGCCCAGCACCAGCAGCATCTGGAAGTACACGAGTTACGGGATCAAGGGCGGCGGCGTGGTCGCGGTCATCTACAACGGCAAGGTCGAGTACGCGGTCGTCGGTGACACCGGACCCACGGAGATCATCGGCGAGGCGTCGTACGCCACCGCCCAGGCCCTCGGCATCGACCCGAACCCCGAGACCGGCGGCGCGGACTCCGGTGTCACCTACATCCTGTTCAAGAACTCGCAGGTGTCGCCCATCCAGAGCCACAGCGCGGCCGTGTCGCTCGGCGACTCGCTGGCGAAGCAGTTCCTGCAGAACAACTGAGGACCGGGTCAGACGGGCTGGCCGATCGGGCGTACGACCCGGTGTTAACATCGACGCCGCTCGGCTGCCCGATCGCCCAGACGATTGCCTCGGCGAGCTGGTCCGCGCTCAGCGGATGGCCCGGCGGGGCTGCCGTAGCTGTCCCGGAACGGGGTCTCCACGCGGCCGGGCGAGATCAGGGTCACGCCGACGCCGTACTCGGTCCCGCCGGGTCGCCCTCCGTCACGGTGTCATGGGTGGACCCGGCGTTGGGTCGCCCCCCGCGACGGTGTCGTGGGGGGCGGACCCGGCGTTGGCGACGACGGTGTCGAGCAGCCCGAACTCCTGGAGCGTCGCCTCGACCGCCGCCTGGACGTGGTCGTACTCTGCCGCGTTGCCCGCAACCGTCAACAGCCCTTCGGGGCAACCGAGTTGTTCGGCGAATCCGCGCAGTCGCTGCTCGCCCTGCCGGTGACGGTCACCCGGTGCCCGGCGTCGAGCAGCCGCCGGGCGACCGAGGCGCCGAAACCGCTTCCGCCTCCGGTGATGAGTGCGGCTGGAGAGTCGGTCGTTCTGCCCCCGTAAGTGTGCGGTGAACATGGGGAGTTCGGCACTTGGAGCGCTGTCGAAGTCAAGGGCGGCGTAGGGGGGCGTGCGGCATGCACGCCAGACCCCCGCCCCTACGCGCCCGCGGGCTTGGTCGCCGTGAAGACCGTCTGCGCCGACAGCAGGAAGACATCCGGGCGGTGGTGCAGGCCCGCCTTGTCGTCCGGGTCGAGGAGTCGGTCGAGGGTCGAGAGGTCGGTCGCGTCGAGGACGTCCGCGACGGACTCGCGGCGGCGCTGGAACAGGGCGATGACGTAGGCGCGGGCCTCGTCCGACAGCGGCGCGGGGAGGTCGAGCAGGAAGGTGCGGGTGCCGGTGTGCCGCAGGCCCGCCGCGGCGAGCAGACCGGGCCAGTCCTCGGTCTCCGCGACGGAACCGGGCAGCGCGGCCCGCATCTCGGTGAACCATTCCTCATGGGCCGCGTCCAGTCGGGACTGCAGGCCGGGGCGGCCGATGCCGAGGTCGCGCGGGAGGTACCTGGTGGGAAGGCCGCCCTCCAGGAGGGCGAGGGTGCCGCCGGGTGCCAGGCCCCGCGCGAAGCCGTCGAGCGCGGCGCGCTGATCGCCGACGTGGTGCAGCGACTTGCTGGCCCACAGCAGGTCGGCGGGGAACTCCAAGTCGCCAAGGCCGTCGGCGAGTTCGGCCTCCAGCGTGCTGAAGCGATCACCGAAGCCGAGCCGGCCGGCGCGGGCGCGCGCCTCCTGGAGGAGAGGTTCCGCGCCGTCCACGGCGACCACCCGCGCCGCCGGGAACGTATCGGCGAGGAGGCAGGAGATGACGCCGGGGCCGCTGCCCGCGTCCACGATCAGCCCGGGTTCCGGCTGTCCCTTGTGCAGCCAGGCCGCCGCCTGGCGGTACATCGGGGTGAACAGCTCGGCCTCCTGCTCCAGCAGAGGGAGCATCTCGGTGAAGTCGATCTGTGTGTGATCGTGGCGGTGTGCCATGGTGACAAGCCTCTCCTTCGGGATGAGGACAGCGTGCGCCGTCACTCCCGGAAACGGCCAGTCAAGTTGCGCAAACAGCAAACCGGGCGCGTCCTACGGCTCGGTAGGAGGAAAAACCGGATGCGCCCGCGCGGACGCCTCCCCGAGCATGGCCCCATGGACGACGTCATGGTGGAGCGCTTCCTCGAGGACGGTTTCGTGAGGATCGAGGGCGCCTTCCCGCCGCGGGTCGGCCAGGACTGCGCCCGGCTGCTCTGGCAGGAGACGGGGTACGACCCGGCCGACCCCGGCACCTGGGCGGAGCCCGTGGTGCGGATTCCCGGGATGGCTCAGGGCCCGTTCGCCGCGGCGGCCAACTCCCCCGTTCTGCATGAGGCGTTCGACCTGCTGGTCGGCGAGGGCCGCTGGGAGCCCCGCTACTCGCTGGGCACCCTTCCGCTGCGCTTCCCGCACGAGGAGGAGCCGGACGACGCGGGCTGGCACATCGAGGGGAGCTATCTGCCGGACGGCGCCACCTGGTACTACACGAATCTGCGGTCGAAGGGCCGCGCGCTGCTGATGCTCTTCCTCTTCAGCGAGGTCGGCGAACAGGACGCCCCGACCCGCATCCGGGTGGGCTCCCACCTGGACGTGCCGCCGATCCTGGAGCCGTACGGCGAGGAGGGCGTGTCGGGCCTGGACATCGCCCCGCGGCTGGTCGAGGCGTCCGCGCACCGCCCCGGCGCGTATGCCACCGGCCGCCCCGGCGACGTATACCTGTGTCATCCCTTCCTGGTGCACGCGGCACAGCCGCACCACGGGAGCAGACCGCGCTTCATGGCGCAGCCGCCGCTGTACGGGACGGTGCCCTACGAACTGGAGCGGGCCGACGGGAACTACTCGGCGGTGGAGTTCGCGATCCGCCGGGGCCTGGCGCAAGGTGCCTGACCCCGGCGGATCATCCGGTCGCCCGGTTTACAGCGCCGGGTACGCGTTCTTCATGAGCTCCTGGAACTGCGCCGAGAACCAGTGCCCCGACAGTGGGGCGTTGGGCAGGGCACCCGACAGGTTGTTCCCATTGCGGGCGTTGCCGGTGTACGTCGGGTCGCACATCCGGTCGAAGCCCTTGCCCTCGTCGTTGGCGATCGCCGAGCTGGAGCCGTCGGACTCACCCGGAGGCTTCATCCACACATAGGCGTCGATGCCGGTCGCCGGTGCGGCCTGCGGGCGCTCGCCGAGACCGGCGCCGGACTGGTTGCACCAGTTGCCGACGTGGATACGGCGGTCGTAGCGGCCGCCGTCGACATAGGTGTCGACGTTGGTCGTCGCGCCGGGGCCGGTGGGCCGTGCGGCGCCGCCCCAGCCGTTCCTGGAGGTGTCGATCAGCATGCCGATACCGGAGTTGAAGCCGACCGAGACGAGCTGGGTACGGAAGGCCTGGGCGAAGGACAACTCGTCGACGTAACGGTTCCAGTCGACCCACTTGGACTGGCGCACGGAGGTGCCGTTCACGGTGTCGTTGATGGTGAAGTTGTTCTCCTTGAGCGCACTGTAGTTCGCCGTGTTGGTGATGAAGCCCTGCACGTCGTCGACCGTCGCGCCCTCGGCCGTGGCCGCCTGCTTGAACACATTGGCGGCGGGGGCGAAGTTGTCGTCCCAGCCGAGCCAGCCGTGGTGGCCGGCGTCGAGGTAGTTGTAGACGTTCGGGATCGCGCCGAGCTTGGCCAGGGCGTAGCCGACGCCCTTCACGTAGTTGCCGTTGGCGAGCATCGTGTCGCACGCGGGCGTGGCGGTGGCGCGGCTGCCGGTGTTGGTGACGAGGTTCGGCAGCGAGTCGATCTCGATGGTCGTGACGATCCGCAGCGCGGCGTACTTGGAGTCGGCGAGGATCGCGGCGATCGGATCGATGAACTGAGTCTTGTACTTGTCGATCTCGGTCGCGCCCAGTTCACCGTTGGACGCCAGGGCCGCGCAGTCACGTCCGGGCAGGTCGTATACGACGAGCTGGACGACCTCTTCGCCGCTGCCCTTCTGGGCGAGCGCCGCGTCGAGGTGGGCGCGCAGACCCATGCTGCCACTCGCGCCGCTGATCGCGGCGATCCGGTCGAGCCAGACACCGGTGGGCTGGCTGGAGATCCGGCTGCCCCCGGTCTCAGCGGCGGCCTTCGCGGACCACTCGGGGTTCACGTACACCTTGGCGCCGGCGTACGGGTTGTCGACCTTGCCGGACGGATCGGTGCCGCCGCCTCCCCCGCCTCCGCCACTGCTTCCGTCGTCGACGTTGCAGGTCACGCCGTCGAGCGTGAACGTGGTCGGAAGAGCGTTGGTGCCGCTGTAGGAGGCGTTGAAGCCGAAGCTGACGGAACCTCCGGTCGCGAGCGTGCCGTTGTAGCTCTCATTGGCGGCGGTGACGGCCGCGCCGCTCTGGCTGATCTTGGCGTTCCAACCGCTGGTCACCTTCTGGTTTCCTGCGTACGACCACTTCACCGCCCAGGAGGACTTGGCGGCACTGTTGTTGGTGACCGTGACAGCGGCGGTGAAGCCGGTGTCCCACTGGTTTTGCACCTTGTAGTCGACGGTGCAGGGGATGGCGGCGAGTCCGACGTCGGCGGGGACGGCCGCGGCGGTGCCCGAACCGGCGGCGATCAGGGCGAGCGCCGCGAGCAGTGCTGTTCTGATACGGCTCATGTGCGGGTGTCCTATCCGTTGAGGGCGCGCAGGTGGTCGCGCAGCCCGATGCCGTACGACGTGGGAGTTCCGTCGTAGTCGGAGATCAGGGACGGGCCTGAGGAACAGTCCCAGGTGTTCCAGGTCCATCCGAGGTAGGAGAGCCCCCGGTCGTCGAACCACTTCATGACGGTGTCGACGAAGGAGTGGGAGCAGGTGTTCTCGCCGATCTCCCCCGCCACGAGCGGGACTTGGGCGGCCACCGGGGCGAGCGTCGAGTTCCAGCAGCTCTCACTGGCGCAGGTGTTGAAGTTGTAGACGTGGTACGCGGCGACGAGATTGCCCGTGG
The DNA here is from genome assembly GCF_040651675.1 of Streptomyces sp. NPDC048415. Taxonomy (NCBI): domain Bacteria; kingdom Bacillati; phylum Actinomycetota; class Actinomycetes; order Kitasatosporales; family Streptomycetaceae; genus Streptomyces; species Streptomyces sp. NPDC048415. Next base: position 53,141 of record NZ_JBEZKJ010000038.1, read on the forward strand.
GGTCACTGGGCTTGTACGTCAGCCACTGGCTGAGGTCGTTGGAGTACGCGAGCCCGCCGGCCAGGATCAGGTTCTTGGCGCCGGTGCCGCGTACCGCGTCGACCAGGTCCTGCATTCCGGCGACCTCGTAGGAGATGCCGGGGCAGGTGCCGCCGTCCCGCCAGCACTGCCACGCCTGGGTGGTCGTGGAGGTGGCGCGGTCCGGATAGGGCTCGTTGAACAGGTCGAACGCCACGGCCGGGTCGTCCTTGAAGGTGCTGGCGACCGAGGACCAGAAGGACGGGGTGTACTGGGCGTCCGGCATCGGCTTCTGGCAGGTGGCGTGCACATCGGAGCAGCCCGCGGAGTTGCCGGTGTACTGGCCGTACGTCCAGTGCAGTTCGACCAGCGGCGTCATGCCGTGCGCCTCGACCTTGGCGACCAAGTCCTTGACCGCCGCGATGTAGTGGGCGCCGGCGTACTCGGGCTTGATGTTGGACAGGCCCAGCCAGCACTCCTCGTTCAGCGGAATGCGGACCGTGTTGGCCTTCCAGTCGGCGATCGCCTTGACGGCGGCGTCGTCGACCGGACCGTCGAAGACGCCGTAGCCCTGGACGCACATGAACTCGCCGCCGGAGCGGTTGACTCCGAGCATCCTGCGGGTGGCTCCGGTGGAGTCCACCAGCTTGTTTCCCGAGACGTGCAGCTTCGGTGCCTCACCGGTCGCCGGCGGCTCGGTCGGGGTGGGCGTGGGCGTCGGATCGCCGTCCACGTTGCACGCCGTGCCATTGAGCTTGAAGGCCGTCGGCGCCGTGTTGCTCCCCGACCACGAGGCGAGGAACCCGGCGCCGGCGCTCGCGCCGGTGCCCAGCGAGCCGTTCCAGCTCTCGTTGGACGCGGTCACCGTCTTGCCGGACTGGGACCACTTGGCGTTCCAGCCCTGGTTGACCTTCTGGCTGCCGGCGAAGTCGAAGGTGAGACTCCAACTGCTCACGGCAGCCATGTTGTTGGTGATTTTCACAGCACCCTGGAAGCCGGTGTCCCACTGGCTGGTGACCGAGTACTCCACCGTGCACGCGGGGGTTGCTCCCGAGGCCGTGACGACCGGCGCGATCGCGGTGCCCACGAGGGCGACCGCGGCGCCGACCACTAAAAGGCGTAAACGCGGGGGGTGTCGCATGAGCGACTCCTTGCAGCTCGGGCGCGTCGTGACGGACGCGTCGACTGATGGAATCGCTCCCACTGGTGCGGAAGAAGTTAGCGCCAAGTGTCAGCAATGGACAGAGATGTTACACAGTTGATCAATCGAATCATTTCGACTCTTCAAGCACCTTGACCCCTCACAGCCTCCTCTCCACTATGGGAGCGCTCCCACTGGTTCAAGGCTTGTTGCTCCTCCCCCCATTCTCCGAGCCGCAAGGAGGAACCAGCACATGCATCCCAGCTCCGGATGGAGACGCCGCCGCACCACGCGGCGGCTGTGGACCGCTGTCGTGGCGGCCCTCGCACTCCCGCTCACGACCTTGGCGACAGGCACAACTGCCGCCCACGCGGCCGCAGTTCAGTGCAGTGTGGACTACAAGACCAACGACTGGGGCTCCGGCTTCACCGCGGACCTGACGATCACCAACCGGGGAACGGACGCCATCAACGGCTGGACCCTGACGTACGACTACACCGGCAACCAGACCCTCACCAACGGCTGGAACGGCACCTGGTCCCAGTCCGGCAAGACGGTCACCTCGAAGAACGCGTCCTGGAACGGAACGATCGCCGCAGGGGCCGCCGTCACCGCCGGCGCGCAGTTCACCTACAGCGGCACCAACACGGCCCCCGCGTCCTTCGCCGTCAACGGCACTACCTGCGCCGGCGCGCACCAGCCGCCGATCACCGTGCTGACCAGCCCCGCCGCGGGCGCCGTCTACACCCAGGGCGACGCGGTCCCGCTGGCCGCGACCGCGGCGGCCGCCGACAGCGCGACCATCAGCAAGGTCGAGTTCTACGACGACACCACGCTACTGGGCACCGACACGAGCTCCCCCTACACGCTGTCCGCCTCCGGTTTGACGGTGGGCAGTCATTCGCTGCTCGCCAAGGCATACGACAGCCTGGGCGCGTCGGCGGAGTCCACACCTGTCGGCATCACGATCGCCTCGGGTCCCGCCGTGGTCGCCTCGCCGACCCAACTCGGCGTCCAGCAGGGCAAGACGGGCATCTTCGGCGTGAAGCTGTCGACACAGCCCTCGGCGAATGTGGCGGTGAGCATCGCCCGCACGGACGGCAACACGGGCCTGTCCGTCACCGGCGGTTCGAGTCTCACCTTCACGCCGTCGAACTGGAACACGGCGCAGACGGTGACCGTCACCGCCGATGACTCGGGGACGGGAGCCGCCACCTTCACGGCATCCGCGAGCGGCCACGCCAAGGCCACGGTCACCGTGACGGAGCTGGCCGCGTCCAAGGCGTACGACGCCCGTTTCCTGGACCTCTACGGCAAGATCACCAACCCCGCGAACGGCTACTTCTCTCCCGAGGGCATCCCCTACCACTCGGTGGAGACCCTGATCGTCGAGGCGCCGGACCAGGGTCATGAGACGACGTCGGAGGCGTACAGCTATCTGATCTGGCTGCAGGCCATGTACGGGAAGGTCACCGGCGACTGGTCCAAGTTCAACGCCGCGTGGACGACCATGGAGACGTACATGATCCCCACCCATGCCGACCAGCCGACGAACTCCTTCTACAACGCCTCGAAGCCGGCCACCTACGCGCCCGAGCTGGACACGCCGAACGAGTACCCGGCGAAGCTCGACACCTCCGTCCCGGTCGGCTCGGACCCGATCGCGAGTGAGCTGAAGAGCGCGTACGGCACGGACGACGTGTACGGCATGCACTGGCTGCAGGACGTGGACAACACCTACGGCTACGGCAATGAGCCGGGCAAGTGCGAGGCGGGGCCGACCGCCACCGGCCCGTCGTACATCAACACCTTCCAGCGCGGCGCGCAGGAGTCGGTGTGGGAGACGGTGCCGCAGCCGACCTGCGACGCCTTCAAGTACGGCGGCACGAACGGCTACTTGGACCTCTTCACCGGAGACTCCTCGTACGCCAAGCAGTGGAAGTACACCGACGCGCCCGACGCCGACGCGCGGGCTGTGCAGGCCGCGTACTGGGCCGACATCTGGGCCAAGGCGCAGGGCAAGAGCGGTGACGTGTCGACGACCGTCGGCAAGGCGGCGAAGATGGGCGACTATCTGCGCTACGCCATGTACGACAAGTACTTCAAGAAAATAGGCAACTGTGTCGGCCCGTCGACCTGCGCGGCCGGCACCGGCAAGGACGCCTCCAGCTATCTGCTGTCCTGGTACTACGCCTGGGGCGGCGCCAACGACACCTCGGCGGGCTGGGCCTGGCGCATCGGCTCCAGCCACGTCCACGGCGGCTACCAGAACCCGCTGGCGGCGTACGCGCTCAGCTCGACCGCCGACCTGAAGCCCAAGTCGGCGACGGGAGCGACGGATTGGGGCACCTCCCTCACCCGGCAGCTGGAGTTCTACCGCTGGCTGCAGTCGAACGAGGGCGCCATCGCGGGCGGTGCGACCAACAGCTGGGCGGGCCGTTACGCGACGCCGCCCACCGGTACGCCGACCTTCTACGGCATGTACTACGACCAGCAGCCGGTGTACCACGACCCGCCGTCCAACCAGTGGTTCGGCTTCCAGGCGTGGTCCATGGAACGGGTCGCCGAGTACTACCAGCAGACGGGGAACGCGAGCGCGAAGGCGATCCTCGACAAGTGGGTGGCCTGGGCGCTGTCCAAGACCACGATCAACCCGGACGGCACCTACCAGATCCCCTCCACGCTCCAGTGGTCCGGCGCCCCGGACACCTGGAACGCGTCAAGTCCCGGCGCCAACAGTGGACTTCACGTCACCGTCGCCGACTACACGAACGACGTGGGCGTGGCGGCCGCGTACGCCAAGACCCTGTCGTACTACGCCGCCAAGTCCGGCAACGCGCAGGCGAAGACGACGGCGAAGGCGCTGCTGGACGGCATGTGGAGCAACTACCAGGACAGCCTGGGCATCGCCGTCCCGGAGACCCGCGCCGACTACAACCGCTTCGACGACACGGTGTACGTCCCGAGCGGCTGGAGCGGCAAGATGCCGAACGGTGACACGGTCAACTCCTCCTCGACCTTCGCCTCGCTCAGATCCTTCTACAAGAACGACCCGGCCTGGTCGAAGATCGCGAGTTATCTGGCGGGCGGGGCCGCGCCCTCCTTCACGTACCACCGGTTCTGGGCCCAGGCGGACATAGCCCTCGCCATGGGTTCGTACGCGGAGCTCCTCGAATAGTCCCCGCAGGGTCCTGCAGCAGGGCCCGAGCTCCGCGTACCGCGCCGGGCGGTCCCCTCCGCACTCGGGGGCCGCCCGGCCGTCGCGCCCTCCTCCCCAAGGAAGGACCCCACCGTGCGAAGAACCCGCATCCTCACGGCCGTACTCGCCCTCGCCGCCGTATTACTGGCCGGCACCCCGCCCGCACTGGCGGCGAGCACCCCCAAGGTCACCCTCGCCGCCGACACGTACACCTGGTAGAACGCCAGGATCGACGGCGGCGGCTTCGTCCCCGGCATCGTCTTCAACCGCTCCGAGAAGAATCTCGCCTAAGCCCGCACCGACATCGGCACGCCTACCGCTGGGTGGAGCCGAGCAAGACCTGGACGCCGCTGCTGGACTCCGTCGGCTGGAGCGAGTGGGGCCACACCGGTGTCGTGAGCCTCGCCTCGGACTCCGTCGAGCCGAACAAGGTGTACGCGGCGGTGGGCACGTACACGAACAGCTGGGACCCGGCGAACGGCGCCGTCCTCCGTTCCTCCGACCGGGACGCCAGCTGGCAGAAGGCGGACCTGCCCTTCAAGAGTTATCGCCTTTCGACAAGCGCTCTCTACGCGTATCTGCGGGCCAGCGCGGTGACGGTCGCGGCGATGCGTTCCCGCAGCTCTACAGGCTCCAGCACCTCGATCGCCGTACCGAGGCGCAGGAAGTCGTCGTGGGCCTGGTCGACGGACTCGATGGGGACGGTGGCGCGCGTCCAACCATCGGCATCTGTCCGGCCGTTGACGGCCACCGCGCGGCCCGCGGATCCGCTGAGGCGGGCTCCCCGCGCGAGCCGGACCACCGCCTCCGCCCGCCGCAGCCGGTCGTGGAAGTCCCGCTGGTACGCGGTCCAGTACGCGGCGAGGTCGAAGTCCTCGGGGCGAGCGAACTCCTCGTCATATGCCTCCAGTTCGAGGATCTGGTCGACGCGGAACGTACGCGGTCCGGGCCCCGCGACGACGTACCAGCGGCCCGCCTTGAGGACCAGGCCGTACGGCTCCAGCCGGCGCCGCACGTCGGTGGGCTCGCGCCAGCGGCGGTACAGGAGGTGCAGGACGCGGCTGTTCCAGACGGCGTCGGCGACGGCGGGCAGGTACGGGGTCTCCTCGGCGTCCGCGTACCAGCCGGGGGCGTCCAGGTGGAAGCGGCCGCTGATCCGGTCGGCGTGCCCGCGCAGCTCCTGGGGCAGGGCGGCGCGCACCTTCAGCTGGGCGGCGGCGAGGACCGAGCCGAGGCCCAGCTCGGCGGCGGGGCCGGGGGCGCCCGCGAGGAACAGGGCCTCGGCCTCGTCGGTGGTCAGGCCGGTGAGGCGGGTGCGGTAGCCGTCGAGGAGCCGGTAGCCGCCCGCGTGACCGGCGTCGCCGTACAGCGGGACGCCCGCCGCGTGCAGCGACTCGATGTCCCGGTACACCGTGCGCACCGACACCTCCAGCTCCTCGGCGAGCTGGGCGGCGGTCATGCGGCCGCGAGTCTGCAGGAGCAGGAGGATCGAGACGAGCCGGGCTGATTTCACCTCGCCAGAATCTCAGACTTCACTGACAGAAGGTGTCAGTGAAGCGGGCCTAGCTTGCCCTCATGGCCTTCACGGAGAAACTCCTGACCGTGCCGCCACCCATCGAGGTGGGCGGGCGGCGGATCAAGCGCTACCACGTCACCGCGGACCCGGCGGGCATCGCACCGGAGGTGGAGAAGGCGGCGTACGCGATGCTGCCGGAGCTGCTCCCTGAGCCGGACGGCACCCCGCCCGCGACCTTCGTCGTGCTGCACCGGGGCGGTGACGACGGCGCGTACCTCAACGCCTACAGCTGGGTGTGGGACAACGTGCTCCACTTCCGGGGAGCGTCGGCGGGCCAGCCGGTGCTCGGCTGCCCGGACCACGACCCCACCCACTTCATCAGGCCGGACCTGCCGTGGATCGGCTGTGTCTGGGAGCTGCCCCCGATCCTGCACGAACGCGATGCCTGGGTGCGGCACATGCTCGCGCCCGACGCCCCCGACCTCGACGCCTACCTGACCGATTCCCTCCCCGAGGGCACGACTGGAGACCGCCCATGAGCACCGCGCACGACTTCGACTTCTTCCACGGCGAGTGGGACGTCCTCAACCGCCGCCGCGCCGACTTCCTCGACGCCGAGAGCGGCTGGGAGGAGTTCCCTGCCACGAACCGCTGCTGGAGCCTGTTCGACGGGGCGGCGAACATCGACGAGATCGATGTGCCGGGCCAGGGCTGGAAGGGTCTTACCCTGCGGCTGTACGACCCTTCGGCCCGCGAGTGGTCGCTGAACTGGTCCTCCAGTCGCGGCGGCAGGCTGTTCCCGCCGGTGACCGGTCAATTCACGGACGAGCGCGGTGAGTTCTACGGGGACGACACGCATGACGGGAAGGACGTGCGGGTGCGGTTCCTGTGGTCGGGGATCTCTCGGACCACGGCCCGCTGGGAACAGGCCTTCTCTGTGGACGGGGAGAAGACGTGGGTGACCAACTGGGTCATGGAGTTCACTCGGAGGGCTTCGGCTTCCTGAACGCTCGCAGCGTGAACTCGGGGTCCGCCCGGGGGACTTCGGGGTCGGGCAGCGCCTCGATGCGCTCGGCGAGCGCGGTGCCGCCGGCCGGGTAGATCTCGCCGTCCCGGACGTAGCGGGCCAGGCGGCGCGGGATCCGTCCCTGGCCGTGGCCCCGGAAGCGGGCCGTCCCGCCCGGGAGCAGGCCGTGTCCGGCGGCGTACGCCGTGACGAGCGCGGCCTCGTCGGTGGCGCGCTGCTTGCGGTAGGGCTCGGCGAGTTCGTCGATGTCGCTGTCCACGTGATGACCGGCGGCCTTGTCGACGGTGGTGACGAGGACGCCGCCGGGGCGCAGGACGCGCGCGGCCTCGGCGACGACGGGCGCCGCGTCGTCCAGCAGATGCAGCAGCCAGATGACGGATACGGCATCGAACGAGCCGTCGGCGAACGGGAGCTGTCGGGAGTCGGCGAGGACGACGACACCCGGGAGGCGTGCCGCCGCCATCCGGGCCATGCCGTGCGCGGCGTCCGCCCCCGTCACCCGCAGCCCCGGCCGGCCGGCGGCCAGACGCCGCGTCACGATACCGGTGCCGCAGGCGACGTCGAGCAGGCCCCGCGCGCCCTCGGGCACCAGCCCGAGTACGGCCTCCGCAGCCGCCGCGGCCCGGCGCTCACCGCCCCGGGTGGTGTCGTACTCGTCGGCTTCCCTGTCGTAGTCCAGCACGTGGGTCAGCTTGCCCCATGCCCTGGAGCGAGTTCCTCCACCCGGCGGGCGAGCTCGAAGTCGAGAGCCGTGACGGCACCGCCGACGCTGTGGGTGTTCACCGTGAGGGTGACGGTGTTGTAGCCCAGGGTGAGGTCGGAGTGGTGGTCGAGTTCCTCCTGCGTCTGGGCGATGTGCACGACCATCGCGGTCGCCGCGAAGTGCGAGCCGAGCCGGTAGGAACGCGTGAGCCGGTCTCCGTCCACCGACCAGCCCGGCAGCTCCGCGAGCCGCTCCTCGATCTCCTTCTGCGACAGCGGTTCGACGGCCATGACCTCGCTCCTTTCGTACGGCGGGGGGTGCGGGTGAGGCTGTTCCTCAGCCTGCCACAGTCCCCCGACCCGGCGCTGTGCGCACGGCGCCGAGTCGCTCACCGCCGTACGCACTCCGCCGCGAAGTCGTCCGCGAGTGCGGCGATCTGCGCGCGCCCCTCGATCCGCTCCAGCCACTCCTGGGGGAGCCCGTGGTCGCCGTGCCGGGCACCGAGGAGGTTGCCGCAGATGGAGCCGGTGGAGTCGCTGTCGCCGGAATGGTTGACGGACAGGAGGAAGGCATCGGTGACCTTGGGGCTGGTGAGGGCGCAGTAGACGCCGATGGCCAGGGCCTCCTCGGCGATCCAGCCGGCGCCGAGGGACTCGACCTTCTCCGCGGTCGGAGCGCCATCGGCGGCCAGATCGAGGGCATGGTTCAGAGCTGCCGTGGTCTCCTCGTGGCCGGGATGGCGGGCGAGCAGCCGCAGCGTGCGCAGGACGGCGCCCTCCAGCGAGTCCCCCGCGACCAGATGGCTGACGATCGCGGCCAGGGCCCCGGCGGCGTAGTACCCCGTGGGGTGGCCGTGGGTGATCTGGGCGCACCGGGCGGCCAACTCGAACGCGTGCCGGGCCGGCGTACGCACCATGAGTCCGAACGGTGCCGAGCGCATCACCGTGCCGCAGCCCTTGGACTCCGGGTTGACGGGCCCGGGCGGACCGAGCTCCTCCCGGGGGTCGGGGACGTGGTGCTGCGCGAGCCCGGACAGACAGGCGTTGCCGGGGGCGCGGCGGGCGTACAGCCAGGACTGCGCGGCCAGTCCGCCTGTCACGGCACTGTCGGGCTGGGCCTTGTTCTGCGTCTCCAGCCACCGCTCGTACGCCTGCCGGACCAGAGCGGTCGACGCACCGCCGATACCCTTGAGCCGGGCACGCGCGTGCGCCAGCTGCAGCCCCTCCACCGTGAAGAGTGTCATCTGTGTGTCATCGCTGACACGGCCCAGGACCCCGTCGCCGTCGGGTACGAGCCCGGTCACGCCCTTCGGCCCGTGCGCGGCGCGGATCCGCTCCAGCGACGCGAACTCGACGGAGTAGCCGAGGGCGTCCCCGACCGCCCCGCCCAGCAGACAGCCCCGCACCCGCGCCCGGTAGACCGCCTCGGCCTCCCAGGACACATTCCCCGACTCGTTCACTCACGACTCCTCGACTACGGTCCCCGTATGGCCATTGTCGCGTCCGGAGCCGCCGTGCCACCAACTGCCCCCGACGGCAAGGGCATCGGCCCCCTGCTGCGCGGCTGGCGTGAGCAGCGGCGGGTCAGCCAGTTGGAGCTGGCGCTGCGGGCGGGCTCCTCGGCCCGTCACATCAGCTTCATCGAGACGGGCCGCTCCCGCCCCAGCGAGGAGATGGTGCTGCGCCTCGCCGAGCACCTCGACGTGCCCGTAAGGGAACGCAACGCGCTTCTCCTGGCAGCCGGTTACGCGCCGCACTACCCGGAGACACCGCTCGGCGACCCGTCGATGGACGCCCTGCGTGAGGGCATGGAGCGGCTGATCCAGGGCTACGAGCCGTACCCGGCACTGGTGGTCGACGCCACGTACCACGTCCTCGCCGCGAACCGGGGCATCGCCATGCTCCTGGAAGGCGTCCTGGAGTCCCTGCTCACGCCGCCGCTGAACGCCATGCGGCTCACCCTGCACCCGCAGGGCCTGGCCCCACGGATCCGCAACCACCGTGAGTGGCGCGACCACCTGCTCGCCCAGATGGACCGTCAGATCGCCCTGCACCGCTCGGAGCCGCTGCGCGCGCTGTACGAGGAGGTGGCGGCATACCCGGTTCCGGATCCGGACCCGGAACGAGCCGAGGACGGCGAACACCTCGCCCCCGCCCCCTACTTCGCGCTGCCGATGCAGATCGAGCACGAGGGCCGGCTCCTGTCGTTCATCTCGTCCATCTCGACCTTCAACACCCCGATGGACGTGACGGTCGCCGAGCTGGCCATCGAGACGTTCCTCCCGGCGGACCCGGCGACGGGCAAGTACCTTCAGTCGCTGGTGCCTTGACCGTACTGACCCCGTGGAGAGCAACCCGCGCGATCCGGTGAGGGCCGCGAGGGGACATGACACACTGCTCGGGGGCTTCGGCGCGTGGGGAGGCGTGGCGTGAGTGAGCGGCGGGCTGCGCCCACCGTGGGGCAGGTGGTGCTCGGGCGGCGGCTGCAGGAGTTGCGGGAGGCCGCGGGGCTGCGGCGCGAGGAGGCGGCCCATGTGCTGCGGGTCGCTCCGGCGACCGTGCGGCGGATGGAGATGGCCGAGGTCTCCCTCAAGATCCCGTATGTGCAGGTGCTGCTGACGACGTACGGTGTCGCCGACGACGAGGTGGCCTCGTTCGTGGCGCTGGCCGAGGAGGCGAACCAGCCGGGCTGGTGGCAGCGGTTCCACGATGTGCTGCCGGAGTGGTTCAGCCTGCACGTCAGCCTCGAGTGCGCCGCCCGGATGATCCGCTCCTACGAGCCGCACTTCGTGCCCGGGCTGCTTCAGACGGAGGAGTACGCGCGTGCCGTCCTCGAGGCCGGGACGGTCGGGCAGACGGGCCCCGAGGCGATCGAGCGGCATGTCGCGCTGCGTATGAACCGGCAGAAGCTGCTCACTCGCGAGAACCCTCCGCATCTGTGGGTGATCATGGACGAGACGGCGCTGTTGCGCCCCGTGAGCATCCACGGCGAGGTCATGCGCGACCAGATCGACCGGCTCCTCCAATGGATGGACAACGATCACATCACGCTCCAGGTCGCCGAGTTCGCGAGCGGCCCGCACCCGGGGACGTACACGTCCTTCGCGCTGTTCCGCTTCGCGGAGCCGGAACTGCCGGACATCGTCTACAGCGAGTACGTGACCGGTGCCCTCTATCTCGACGCGCGCGCCGAGGTGGCGCTGCACCTGGAGGTCCTGGACCACATGGCGGCCCACGCGGCCTCCGCCCAGCGCACCAAAACGATCCTCCAGGAGTTCCGCGAGAGCTTCTGAGACCCGACCCAACTTGGAGGAGCATCCGCATGACCGGAAGTGAAGCCGCGCCCACCCGCGTCGACACCAGTCGGCCGCATCCCGCCCGCGTCTACGACTGGTGGCTGGGCGGCAAGGACAACTACCCGGTGGACGAGGAGCTGGCCCGCAAGATCCTCGCGGCGGACGGCACGGCGGTGCGCGGCGCGCGCGCGAACCGCAGGTTCATGCACCGGGCGACCCGCGCCGCCGCCGAGTCCGGGATACGCCAGTTCCTGGACATCGGCACGGGCATCCCCACCCAGCCCAATCTGCACCAGGTGGCCCAGGGGGTCGCGCCCGAGTCCAAGGTCGTGTACGCGGACAACGACCCGATCGTGCTGCGCCATGCGGAGGCGCTGCTGCACGGCTCCGCCGAGGGCACCACGAACTACGTGCACGCCGACGTCCGTGAACCCGCCACCATCCTGCGCCTGGCAGGCGAGTCCCTGGACTTCGGGCAGCCGGTCGCCCTGTCCCTGGTCGCGCTCACGCACTATCTCGACGACAGCGCGTACGACCTGCTGGAGCGGTACGTCGAGGCGCTCGTCCCCGGCAGCCACGTGGTGCTTTCTCAGGTCACCTCCGACATCAGTCCCGAGGGCGTCGCGAAGGCCGCCGGTCTCTTCCGCCAGAGCGGCACGCCCTTCTTTCCGCGCACGCATGCCGAGTTCTCGCGGTTCTTCGACGGCCTGGAGCTTCTCGACCCCGGCGTGGTCGCGGTCTCCGAGTGGCGGCCGGAGGAAGAGGACCTGGCGGCGCAGGCGGAGGGCGTCGTCCCGGTGTACGCGGGGGTCGCGCGCAAGCTCTGACCCATACGGGTGCCGTGAGCGGGTGCGTCACATCGCTCGCCCCTGGTTTCGAGCCGGGGGCGAGCATGGAAGCGCGCCGTGACCGACGCGCGGGTACCGCCCGCGGAACCGGGCGCCGCGCTGCCGCGTGCCGGGAGGTACTTCCGGCCCGGCACGGCGACGCCCGACCCGCACAATGTCCGGCTGAACGGCGGCCGCGAGGCGGACTCCTTCCACCGGGACCGGGACCGCTGGAGCCACGACAAGGCCGTGAAGCCGCGCCTACTGTCGGGCGTCTAGGCGGCGCCGCCCTTGGAGTCCCTGTCCTCGTCGACGATCTCCGCGTCCACCACGCCCTCCTCGTCGCTCGGGGTCTGCTCGGTGGGCGGCTGGTCCTGCGGGGGTGTCTGCTGCTGGGCCTGGGCGTACATGGCCTGGCCCATCTGCTGGCTGACGGTGGCCAGCTTCTCGATGGCGGTGCGCAGAGCGGCCGTGTCGGTGGCGGAGTCCTCCAGGAGCCGCTTCAGGTCGGTGGCCGCCGACTCGACCTCCGTCTTCGTGTCTGCGGGGATGCGTTCGCCGTTGTCGCGGACGAACTTCTCGGTCTGATAGACGAGTTGCTCACCCTGATTGCGGGTCTCGGCGGCCTCGCGGCGCGCCCGGTCCTCCTCGGCGTACTGCTCGGCCTCGCGCATCATGCGGTCGATGTCGTCCTTGGGCAGCGCGGAGCCGCCGGTGACGGTCATCTTCTGCTCGCGCCCGGTGGCGAGGTCCTTCGCGGAGACGTGCATGATGCCGTTGGCGTCGATGTCGAACGCGACCTCGACCTGCGGGACCCCGCGCGGCGCGGGCGGCAGCCCGGTGAGGTCGAAGACGCCGAGCTTCTTGTTGTACGCGGCGATCTCCCGTTCGCCCTGGTAGACCTGGATGCCCACGGACGGCTGATTGTCCGCGGCCGTGGTGAAGATCTCCGAACGCCGGGTCGGAATCGTGGTGTTGCGCTCGATGAGCTTCGTCATGATGCCACCCTTGGTCTCGATGCCCAGGGACAGCGGAGTGACGTCGAGGAGGAGGACGTCCTTGACGTCGCCGCGGATGACACCCGCCTGGAGCGCCGCGCCGACGGCCACGACCTCGTCCGGGTTGACGCCCTTGTGCGGGTCCTTGCCGGTCAGTTCCTTCACGAGGTCGGTGACGGCGGGCATCCGGGTGGAGCCGCCGACCAGGATGACGTGGTCGACGGCGGACAGCTTCACACCGGCGTCCTTGACCGCCTGGTGGAAGGGGGTCCTGCAGCGGTCGAGCAAGTCGGCGGTCAGCTCCTGGAACTGAGCGCGCGTCAGCTTCTCGTCGAGATGCAGCGGGCCTTCGGCGGTGGCGGTGATGTACGGCAGGTTGATGGTGGTCTCGGAGGAGCTGGACAGCTCGATCTTGGCCTTCTCCGCCCCCTCGCGCAGCCGCTGCAGCGCCATCTTGTCGTGACCGAGATCGATGCCGTACGAGGCCTTGAAGCGCTGGGCGAGATGCTCGACGACCCGCTGGTCCCAGTCGTCGCCGCCCAGCCGGGTGTCGCCGTTGGTGGCCTTGACCTCGATGACGCCGTCGCCGATCTCCAGGAGCGAGACGTCGAAGGTGCCGCCGCCGAGGTCGAAGACGAGGACGGTCTGCTCCTCGCCGCGGTCGAGCCCGTAGGCGAGGGCGGCGGCCGTCGGCTCGTTGATGATCCGCAGGACCTTCAGGCCCGCGATCTCGCCGGCCTCCTTGGTGGCCTGGCGCTGGGCGTCGTCGAAGTAGGCGGGCACCGTGATCACGGCATCCGTGACGTCCTCGCCGAGATACGCCTCGGCGTCCCGCTTCAGCTTCTGCAGCACGCGTGCGGACAGCTCCTGCGCGCGATAGCGGGTGCCGTCGATGTCGCCCGTCTCGGGGAAGCGCCAGCTCGCGTCGCCCATGTGGCGCTTCACCGAGCGCGCCGTGCGCTCCACGTTCGTCACCGCCTGCCGCTTGGCGACCTCGCCGACGAGGACCTCGCCGTTCTTGGCGAAGGCCACCACGGAGGGCGTGGTGCGCGCACCCTCGGCATTGGCGACGACGGTGGGGTCGCCGCCCTCCAGGACAGCCACCACCGAGTTCGTCGTACCGAGATCGATCCCGACCGCACGTGCCATGTCCGTCCCCTTCCGCCTGCGCTCTGCCCGTATCCAGCACAAAACTTGAGTGGGCTCTTGTCAATGCCGCGTACCCCGAAAACACCGATGCCGCGCCCTGGTATCGGGACGCGGCATCGCCGTACACATGCGCGTCAGGCCAGCTTGGCCGACAGCGTGATCGTCGTGCCGGTCAGCGCCTGGCTGACCGGGCAGTTCTTCTTGGCGTCCTCGGCCGCCGCGACGAAGCCGTCGTTGTCGAGGCCCGGCACCGTGCCCTCGACGGTGAGGTGAATGCCGGTGATGCCCTCGCCGGGCTGGAAGGTGACGTCGGCGTTGGTGACCAGCTTGCTGGGCGGCGTGCCGGCGCCCGCGAGGGCGTGCGACAGCGCCATGGAGAAGCAGCTGGAGTGGGCGGCGGCGATCAGCTCCTCGGGGCTGGTCCTGCCGTTCGCGTCCTGGGCCCGCGACGCCCACGTCACCGGCTGCTGGCCGATGCCGGAGGAGTCGAAGGTGACGACGCCGTTGCCCTCGAGCAGGTTGCCTTCCCACACGGTGTGTGCGGTGCGCGTGGTTGCCACGATGAGTCCTTTCGGGTGTGATCCCGTTTTCGGGGTCCGTACCCACCATCGGATCACATCTGGGCTCAACGCACGTGAAAGACCGGCCCACGAGGAGTGAACGGCAGCCGTGCGGACTGCGGGATCAGGTACGCGTGCTCGCGCCGCACCCGCAGTACATCGCAGTAACCGTCCGTGATCACCAGGACGGGCGCGCCGGGCGGGAAGTCGGCGGCGCGGTGCAGCAGGTCGATGCCGGGCTGCAGGACCGTACCGCCGCGGCCGTGCACCCGGAGGCGGCCGGCGATCTCCGTGACCGGGAGATAGCCCGCGTCGTGCGGGGCGGCGTCGCAGAAGACGACGCGGGCGGCCGGTACGTCACGGGCCTCGGCGTAGGAGGCGATGGCGCCCAGCGCCTTGCCGAGCAGAGTGCGGTCCATGGAGGCGGAGGTGTCGAGGACGACGCCGAAGGTGCAGCGGGCGATCTCCTCGGGCGGGAAGTAGCGGCCCGCGCGCGGGATGTCGGGGGTGGCCGCCTGCCTGCGCGCCGGACGCGCCGATGAGGTCCTCGGGGGCGAGCTGGGTACCGAGCAGGCTCACACACTCCAGGCCCAGCGACTCGGCGAACTCCCGTACCAGGGAGGACTTTCCGATGCCGGGGGCGCCCCAGATGAAGACCGGCCGCACCGTCGCGAGACCGAGCAGCAGTTCCGGGATGCGGGCGGGAGTGACGGTGACGGCTGCCTGCACGCAGGAGCTCCTTGAGAGTGTTCGAGTGGGGCGCGCAGGTGTGCGACGTCCGGTGCGAACAGTGTGGGTGGCCGAGTCCGTCCCCCGCAGCCGATTTTCCGGCGTGCGGCGCTCCCCTCGTGCCGCCGGAGCCGCTGTTCCCAAGCGGCCGGTGGGGCTCGGCGGCATGCCCGGGACGCGGCCGTGATGGCCGGTATCCGCGCTGGGCAAACCCCCGTGGCGGTGACACGTTGAGGCCCCCTCGCCCCTCTGGAACGAGCGCGGCGAAGTGAACCAGCAGGGAGTTTGACCATGCGCATGATCTATTCGGACCGCGGCCCTTCGCCGCTCGATTCCGGCAAGCCGGGCGCGGCCGATCGCGACTCCACATTCGGCTGGTGGGGTGCGTTCAGCATCCAGAAGTTCGTGAACCAGAACCCGCTCTCCCACACGCACGAGGACGCCACGGGCTGGCTCGCCTATCTCCAGCAGTTCTACGACCGGAACTTCTGGTTCGCGGACGGCGGCGCGCAGGTGTGGGCGTACGAGGAGACGTACGACAACTGGCAGGACCGCTACGGCGTGGACGCCGTAGTAGCCGTCTACCACTCCGGGCACGGCGGCATGGACGGCAACGGGGTGTTCTTCGCGCCGCTCGGCGCGGTCTGGGACGGTCGCAGCGACGCCATCTCCAACCGGATGGGGTTCGGCAACGAGAAGGCGAACTACGTCTTCTGGTCCACCTGCAACTCGGTGCGCGTCCTCGACGGGCACACCCCCGTCCGCACCTGGGCGGGACCCAACCTCGGCTCCCGGATGATCTTCGGCTTCGAGTCGACGAGCATCGACAGCCCGGACTACGGCAAGAAGTTCTGGGAGAAGTGGCGCGCGGGGCAGACGTTCACCGACGCCTGGCTGAACGCGTCGTGGGACATCTACCAGGGGCAGGCGCCCTCGGTGTGCGCGACCGGTCCGACCCAGGCCGAGGCCACCAACCGCCTCAACTCCGAGCGGAACTTCGTCCGCGAGCACGTCTCCGACGCCTGGTACGCCTGGCGCTGGTACTACGCCCGCAGCAGTCTGCGCCAGCCGGCGACCGCCGTACCTGAGCAGACCGTCCAGCTCGCGCCGCGCGATCCGGGCGCGGAGCTGACGAAGCTCGGGCAGCTGGCGGGCTTCCCGTCGGCGGCGCTCCAGGAGGTGCAGGTCGAGCGGCAGGGTGTGCTGAGCGCCAACTCCGGTGACCGGTACGTCTCGACCGCGCCGCTCGCCGCGCGCTGGGTCAAGCTCGCCGAGGCCAACCACCGCAACACCGAGCGGCTGGACACCGACCGGGCCGTGGAGTTGGCGCGCGCCTTCGCCCAACAGCACACTGGCGGAGCCGAGTTGATCCTCGACGGGGTGCACGACCTGTGGCAGAACTCCGGCAGCAAGAACGGCTCACGGCTCGGCGAACCCGTCTCGCTCCAGACCCATGTGACCTTCCGTCAGGCCTTCGACGGCGTGCCCGTCATCACGCCCGGGCGCGGCGAGATCCGCGTGGCGCTCGACAACGACGGCACGGTTGTGCAGGCGCACCTGTCGACGAGGGAGGCGGCGGGTTCGACGCGTACACCGAGTTCGGTGGTCGCGCCGCCGTCCGGTCAGGGGCAGCGGGCGGCGGCGGCACCGCGCCCGCGCGACCCGGCCGAGTCGCTGGCGGCGGCCCAGCTCAGGCTGATCCAGCACCTCGCCGTGGTGGGCTCCGACGAGGAGCGCTCCGCCGCGGACATCCACCGGCAGCTGGAGATCCGGGATGTGCCGGGCACCCTCGAGGTCGGTTACGAGATCGAGGGCAATGAGGCGTTCCCGGCGGCCCGCAAGCTGATCGAGATCGGGCAGCGGGACAGCCTCTTCAAGACGCGGCGCTGGGTGGTCGCACCGCTGGCCCGGTGAACCTGGGCCGGTCCGTCAGGCGGCACGCTCGTTCGGGCGTGCCGCCAGCGGTACTTGGGGGCCGTCGCACTCGCGCAGCCACCGCCGCATTACGCGGTGCAGGTGCTCGGCGCCGACGAGTTCGGTGGCGTCCCCGAGCGGAGCGGACAGCGCCACCGGCGAGAGCAGGAAGGGCCGGCCCTGGGCTCCACCGAGTCCGCCGTGCGAGCCGATCTGCTCCTCGAAGGCGAGGACTTCACCCTCGACGGGGTCGTACCAGGAGTTGACCATGATGTCGGCGGTGTGCGGGAAGGAGTGCGTGCGCCGTACGGCGTCGGCCGCGCCGGGACCGAAGTCGGCGAGCGGGCCCGGGTGTTCGTCGTCGAGCTCGTCCACCGGCATCTCGGACCCGTGCGCGCCGACCACGAGCCCGCCGTGCTCCTCGCTGCGCACCAGCACGAAGCCGACGCCGGGATGGTTGGCGAGCGTGGACAGCAGCGCGGGATGCCGACGGTCGATCTCCTCACGGCTCATCCGGTGCGGTACGTCGGGGAAGGAGATCAGGCCGAGGTTGCCGGAGGCCAGCACGATCGGCTCGGAGCGGCGCCGCGAGGGCAGGTGACCCTCGCCGCTCTCCTCGACCGGCCTGCGCAGCGCGGCCCGTACGGCGGCCCGCGCCTCGGCACCGCTGTGCGTACGCTGCGCCTTGCGCGGCACGGGCAGCCCGCAGCCCGCCCGGACGAGATTGCCGAGGGTGAGCCCGTAACGGGTCAGGAAGGTCTCGCCCGGGCTCTGGCCATGGTCGGACAGGACGACGATCCGGTACGGCCGTGGGGCGTGCTCGGCGACCTTCGCGATCAGCGCGAGCGACCGGTCGAGCCGTTCCAGGACCTTCTCGGCGTCCCGGCCGCGCGGCCCGGAGTGGTGGGCCACCTCGTCGTACGCCACCAGGTCCGCGTAGACCGCGTTGCGCCCGGCGAGCATGTCGCCGATGACCGCGGCGACGACGACGTCCCGCTCGACGACGGTCGCGAAGGCGCGGATGAACGGATACAGCCCGCCGCGCCCCACCCGCGGGCGGCGCTTGGCGAACCGGGCCCGGGTGGACTGGCCGATCTCGCGGAGTACTTCGGCGACGAAGGACATGGCGGTACGGACGGCGTTGGCGGGGTCTGAGAAGTACGCGAAGTAGCCGGCCCGCGAGCGGTTCTCCCTGCCTCTCCTCGCCGACACGGACAGGACGAGCGCCAGTTGGTCGGCGCCGCCGCTGAACAGGTTGCCGCGGCTGGCGCCGTCGACGGTGAGCAGTCCCCCGTCGCCGGTGTACCGAATGGCCCGGCGCTGGAGTTCGGCGGCGCTGGTGGGCCGGTTGCACACCATGACCTCATGGCTGTCCTTCTCGTACCACCGGAAGGCCGGGACGTCGTGGTTGCTGCCGTGCAGTATGCCGAGCTGGCTGGCGCCGGTCTGGCTCGACCAGTCGGTGCGCCAGGGGGTGAGGCGGTGGGTGGGCCGGGGGCCGCCGAGCCACGCCGCGAGGGTGGGCATGAGCCCCTTGGCGACGGCTGCCTCGAGGACGTCGTGGCCCACGCCGTCGAGCTGGAGGAAGACGGCGCCGTGGGTCGAGGGGCCGGCCTGTCCGGCGGCACGTCTGCGGCGGCGGTCGGCGAGGCGGTACAGCCTGCGCCGGTAGGCGTCGTCGTCCCGTACGGCGAGGGCACCGCCCGTTGCCGAGGCGACGGCGGACATCACGGCGGCGACGACCACCGCGGTCTCGGGGGCGGCCTCTCCGCGCCCGGAGGGGTTGATGCGCAGGGCGATCAGCAGCAGGGATCCGTTGAGGAAGAAGACGAGCAGCCCGAGCACGAGGGCCGGTACGAGGAGCAGCGCCCTGACGAGCAGGGGCCACACGAGCGAGGACAGCAGACCGAAGACGCCCGCGCCGGCCGCTGCGGTGACGGCGATGCGGGTGGCGCTGTCCCCGGTGTCCGACTCCAACTGGAAGTCCGGCAGCGCTCCGGCGAGGACCAGCATCGTGACGGTGGAGACGCCCCACACCGCGATGCTTCGCCACACTCCGCTGAGGACCCGCCGCCAACGTCCTCCACCCACGCCCAGTCCACCTCACGTCCCGGCCCGCCCCGACCGCGAGGCCTGCTCCACCCTGTCACAACGTGCGGGAGGGGCCGGGTGTCCCCGAGTTCCCCGGGGCGCTTGGCGCTCGTCCTGGACCGCCGGACCCGCCGAGAGTCAGCGGCCGTCGTAGCCTGCCGTCGGCATCGACAGGCGGCGGTGGACCCGGGCCTTCATCTGGGCGTCGTACGACGGTTCCGCGCGGCCGACCGTCTCGACGCGTACGCCGCGGCGTAGGCACTCGGCGGTGAACTCGTCGACCGAGGCGAGGGCACGCTCCAGCACACGCCGGCTGGGCGCCACGAACAGGTCGACGAGGCCGGCCTCGACGTCCGCCCACAAGGTGCGGTGGTCGGGGCGCAGACCGCGTACGAGGAGTTCCCGGGTGACCACGTAGCCGCGCTCGGCGGCCCAGCGGGCGCACATCGCGTGCTGGCTGCGGGAGTCGACCAGGAAGGGATCGGAGTCGAGCTCCTCCAGAGGTGTCAGGCTCGCGATCGCCGTGACACGGAGCGACGACGGGCCGCTCCGCTCGAGCGAGCACTTGAGGGCCTGCGTGCCGAAAGCACCGCGCGCGTCTCCCATGGCGTCCCCCTCACCTCCGGGTTTCGCCGCCGACCCTACTCCTGCCCGTAGGCTCGGGGGGAGTCGCGCGAAGGAGGCAAAGAGGTGCCGGTGGAGATCACCTGGTGGGGGCACGCCACCTGCACACTGGAGGACTCCGGAACGCGCGTGCTCACCGACCCTCTCTTCGCGCGCCGGCTCGCGCACCTGCGGCGCAGGCGCGGGGCGCCGCCCCCGCCCGCGGCGGCGGTCGCCGACGTGGCGCTCGTCTCCCATCTGCACGCCGACCATCTGCATCTGCCCTCGCTGGCGCGGCTCGCTCCGGGCACGCGGCTGCTCGTACCGAAGGGCGCGCCGCGCGCGGTGCCCGGGCTGCGCCGGCTGAACCATCTGCTGCTGACCGAGGTGGCGCCCGGCGACCGGGCCCAGGTCGGTGACCTGGTCGTACGCACCGTGCCGGCGCGGCACGACGGGCGGCGGCTGCCCGTCGGACCACACCGCTCGCCCGCCGTCGGGTACGTGGTCGAGGGCGAGGCGCGCACGTACTTCGCCGGGGACACGGGGCTGTTCGCGTCCATGGCCGAGGAGGTCGGACCGGTCGACGTGGCGCTGCTGCCGGTGGGCGGCTGGGGGCCGTACCTCGGCGAGGGACACCTCGACGCGGCGCGGGCGGCTCAGGCGCTCGCGGGGTTGATGCCGCGCAGCGCTGTGCCGGTGCACTACGGCACGTACTGGCCGATCGGAATGGACGCCGTGCGCCCCCACGAATTCCACGCGCCGGGCGAGGAGTTCGTACGCCTCGCCGCCGAACACGCGCCCCACGTCACGGTCCACCGGCTGGGCCACGGCGAGAGCGTACGCCCGGAGGTCGCCCGGTGACGCTACGGCCGAAGCCGGCACGGACGCTACTGCCGCACGGCACGGCGCCCGGCGAGCGGGTATGGCCGGAGGCCACGCGGACGGTACTGCCGCACGGCACGGTGCCCGGCGAGCGGATATGGCCGGAGGCCACGCGGACGGTACTGCCGCACGGCACGGCGCCTGACGAACACGGACGGCCGGAGACGGCACGGACGGTCCCGCCGAGCCCGGCGGGCGTCGAACGCACGCGGCCAGACGCCGCCCGGACAGTCCCGCCGCAGGCCCCGACGACCGGCGAGCACGGGCGGCCGCAGACGACACGGACGGTCCCGCCGAGCCCGGCGCGCGCCGAACGCACGCGGCCAGACGCCGCCCGGACAGTCCCGCCGCAGGCCCCGACGACCGGCGAGCACGGGCGGCCGGGGGCCGCCCGGACGCTCCTGCCGCGAGCCCCGGCACTCGGCGAACACATACGGCCGCAGATCGCACGGACAGTCCCGCCGCAAGCCCCGGCGTCCGGCGAACGCGGGCGGCCGGACGCCGCCCGGACAGTCCCGCCGCAGGCCCCGGCATCCGGCGAACGCGCACGGCCGCAGGTCGCCCGGGCTGTCCCGCCGCGCGGCACGGCGCTCCGTGAGCGCGGGGCGCCGGAGGTCGGCCGGTGAGGATTCTGTCAGCGGCGTTTCTGTCTGCCACGGCCACGACCGTGCCGCCGGAGTCCACTCAGCAGGCGATTGGGTATCCCTCACTCTTCCTGCTGGTGCTGATCGGTTCGCTGGTGCCGGTGGTGCCGACGGGGGCGCTGGTGAGTTCGGCGGCCGTGGTCGCCTTTCACCAGACGGCGCCGTTCGCACTGCTGCTGGTCTTCGCGGTCGCCTCGTGCGCGGCGTTCCTCGGTGACGTCGCGCTCTACTGGCTCGGGCGGCGCGGGATGCGTTCCAAGAACGGCTCCCGCTGGTTGCGGGCCATCCGCGAGCGCGCCCCGGAGGACCGCCTCGCCCAGGCCCAGGAGAAACTGAGCGACCACGGCATCGCCGTGCTCGTCGTGTCCCGGCTCGTCCCGGCCGGCCGTATCCCGGTCATGTTGGCCTGCCTGATGGCACGGATGCCCCTGCGCAGCTTCGCCCGCGGCGACGTCCCCGCCTGCCTGGCCTGGGCGGCCACCTACCAGGTCATCGGAATCCTCGGGGGCTCGCTCTTCAATGAGCCCTGGGAAGGAGTGGTGGCGGCGGTGGTGCTGACCCTGGTCGTCAGCCTGTCGCCCAGCGTGTGGCGCCGGATGCGCGGACCCACCGCGTAGGACCTGGCCGGTCGATCACGGTGGAGGAAAGCAGCGGCTTCTTCTCGGTACCCGTGAGCGGGGTGATCGGGGTGCCCCACACAAGCGAAGCCGAGTCTGGGGGAGTGCGTGCCAGACCCCGCGTCTCCGCCGTGATCGGCCGGACAGGTCCTGAACACCGCCGGGACCTAACCCAGCACCCGCGAACCTCCCACCGGCAAATCCCACAGGTTCTCCCGGGCCAGCCCCGCCCGTTCCCAGGCCGCCCTTGCACGGGTCAGGGGTTCGAGGACGGGCTCGGCGGCGAGGACGAAGGTGCCCCAGTGCATGGGGGCCATGCGGTGGGCGCCGAGGTCGACGGCGGCCTGGACCGCCTCCTCCGGGTCGCAGTGCACGTCGCTGAGCCACCAACGGGGGTCGTAGGCGCCGATGGGCAGGAGGGCGAGGTCGATGCCCGGGTAGTGGCTGCCGATGCGGGTGAACCAGTGGCCGTACCCCGTGTCGCCCGCGAAGTACACGCGCTGTGCGTCGGGCGCCGTCAGGACCCAGCCGCCCCACAGTGAGCGGCAGGTGTCGGTGAGGCTGCGCTTGGACCAGTGGTGGGCGGGGACGAAGTCGAAGCGGACGCCGCCCAGTTCGGCCGCCTCCCACCAGTCCAGCTCGGTGACCTGGGTGAACCGGCGGCGCCTGAACCAGCCTCCGAGCCCGGCCGGCACGAACATCGGTGTGTCGCGCGGGAGTCGGCGCAGGGTCGGCGCGTCCAGGTGGTCGTAGTGGTTGTGGCTGATGACCACCGCGTCGACGCGCGGCAGCGCGCTCCAGGCCACGCCGACCGGCGTGATCCGGGCCGGGGTGCCGAAGATCCTTCGCGACCAGACGGGGTCGGTGAGAACGGTGAGCCCGCCGATACGGATCACCCAACTCGCGTGCCCCGCCCAGGAGACGGCGACCGTGCGGGCGTCGACCCGGGGCACATGGCATCGGGCATGGCCACGGCCTCGTACGAGCTGCGGTTCGACTCCGGGCGAATCTGCCTGGACCTGACGGCGAC